>JBKOUH010000335.1:0-3782 GCA_046723285.1 Pseudomonadota bacterium | reverse complement strand
CAACGTGGCTTGTGCATTGCGCCGATCTCGTTCACTAATAACTGACGGGTCAGTAATTAATATGAACCGGCGGTCGGGTCAACGGATCCGCCGAGAAAAAAAAGGGGCGTCTGCGGCCAAGTAGCCTGGAGCCACCAGTTGCGCTGATAGATCAAGGCGTTAGGATCACGGCCCCATCATCTAACGGACGGGAATGAACCGCGTGCCTGCCGCCGCCAAGACGATTCTCGACCTCGCGCGCTTCGCCGTGGCGCCGCTCGTGCGCCAGCCATTCGACCACGTGATCGTCCCGGGCTTCATCGCGCCCGAGGCGCTGCCGGCGTTGAACGCCGACTTCCCCGCCATCGCCAAGGGCGGCAGCTATCCGACCGAAGTGCTGAAATTCGGAGCGGCGTTCTCCGCCCTCGTCGAGGAGATCGAGAGCGAGGCGATGCGCCGCGCGTTCGCGGCCAAGTTCGGCGTCGATCTCGAAGGCCGGCCGGTGATGATCACGGTGCGCGGCCACACCCGCGCCAAGGACGGCCGCATCCACACCGATTCCAAGACGAAGATCCTGACGGCGCTCCTCTACTTCAACGACGATTGGAGCGCCGAAGGCGGACGCTTGCGGCTGCTGCGCTCGGCGCGCGATCTCGAGGATTACGCCGCCGAGGTGCCGCCCGACAAAGGCACACTGCTCGCGTTCCGCTGCGCCGAGAATGCGTGGCACGGGCACAAGCCCTTCGTCGGACCGCGACGCACGATCCAGATCAACTGGGTCACGACCGAAGCCGTGAAGCAGCGCGAGATCGCGCGCCACAGCTTCTCGGCGCGCGTGAAGTCGCTGTTCGGCGCGCGCGCTTAGCCCGTCCTCGCCGCATCGAGCGGCCAGGCACTTGCCTGCCGTCGGCGGCGTGTTACAAGCGCCGCCGGGATCGCCGCACGCAACGGAATCCGATGGCGCTCAGGATCGAAACCTTCAGCAATCAGACCGGCGGCGCGAGCCTGTTCAAGGCGATCTCGCACCCGCTCGCCGTGCCGGCCGCGCGCGCGCTGATCGCGAAGCTCGCCGCATCGGGCCCGGTTGCGCTCTACGATCCCTTCGGCTTTTCGGCGAGCTTCGCCGAGATCTACCCGCTCGATCGCGTGAACATCGCCGGCATTTACGTGCAAAAGATCGAGGCGCTCGACCGCGCCATTCTCGGAAAGCGCGTGCAGCCCATCACTGAGCTGCCCGATTCGGGCGCCAAGCTCGTCTTCATCGCCGCCTTCGATGCCGAGCGCACGCTTGCGCATATCCGGCACCTGCTTCCCCCCGGCGCGGCCGTGGTCACGCTCGACGATATGCGGCTTCCGGCGCGCATGCTGACCAATGCGCAGCGCTATCTCGATCCGCTCAACTTCGCCACCAACTTCGCGTTCTTCCGGGACGGCGGCGGCCGCCACACGCGCATCGTCACCGCGAATTATTGGTTCGGGCACGGCGCGCGCGGCGTTCGTTACTGGGCGGAGCTCTTCGACGACGCGGGCTCGCCGCTCGCGGCCTGGGAGGAGGTGCTGCCCGACGCGCCGGCCGGCCTCGCGATCGACAGCCGCGCCGTGCGGGCGCGCTTCAAGCTGCCCGCATTCGCCGGCCAGCTCTTCCTGCATTTCATCGGCGCCAAGGGCCACGACGTCGTCAAGTACGCGCTCGACACCTATGGCGACACGCCCGAGGAACTCTCGTGCACACACGACGCCAACGCCTGGCCCGCCGACCGCTACGCCGGCCTCCCCGCGCCCAAGGCCGGCGAGAAAGTGGTGCTTTGGGTGCAGAACAGCTTCCCCTGCCCGATTCCGAAGCGCGGGGTCGGCCTGAACGCGATGGGCGACGAGGCGGTCGCGTGGCTGGAGCGCGAAATTCCCGCCTTCGGCAGCTATGCGCTCGACGTGGCCGAGTTGCTGCCGAAGATCGGCCACCCGCAGCAGATCGAGATCCAGGCCGGAAAGCACTTCGTGCGCCCGCGCTACGAGATCCGCGCCACGAACGGGCGCATGCGCATCGCCCACCCCAATGTCGAGCGCACCGATCTCAAGCCCGATGCGCGCATCGCGGCGCTCGCGAACCTCATGGGCCGCGGCTACATGCTGCCGGCGCCGCTGCTGCCGCCCGAGCGCTACGCCACCGCGCTGGTGCCGACGCCGATGGCGACCGGCCAAACCGAGCTTCCGGTCGCCGTCGCCGTGCACGATGCCGGCGGCAAGGAAATCCACCTCCACCGCTTCGGCAACCTGAAGCGCCGGGATTCGGTCTGGTTCGAGCTCGATACGGTGCTGAAGGCCAATGGCCATCTGCCGGCGGGCTACGGCCACATGTTCCTGCATTACGACTTTTCCGCCGGAACCGAGGCCGATGGGTGGCTGCACGCGATCTTCCGTTACCAGGACCGCCAAACCGGCCACGTCGCCGAAACGAGCTTCGGCTCGCACATATTCAACACCGTGCTCACCTTCGGCAGCGAGCCGCAATCCTATGTCGGGCCGCCGCCGGGCCTTTCGACGCGGCTCTTCCTGCGCCTCGGCCATGCCGGCTGCGAGACGCTTTGCCATCTCATCTATCCGGCCTCGACGCCGTGGCATGCGCAGTCGACGACCGATGTCGTGCTTCACGATGCGGCGGGCGCCGAGCTGGCGAAGAAGCGCGTCGCCATTCCCTGCAACGGCTCGCTGCTCTGGCGCGCCGGCGAGATGTTCGGCACGGACGTCGTGGCGCGCGCCGGAGAGGGCGGTTACGTGATCATCCGCGACACGACGTGCCGCCTCTTCGGCTATCACGGCCTCGACAACGGCAGCGCGTTCAGCCTCGATCACATGTTCGGCTTCTGATGCCGTTCACCGTGCGCGTGCGCGAGAATTCGCACTACATGGACCAAAGCGAGGCCTACGACCACGGCTCTTTCGCGACCTATGCCGAGGCGGACGCGGCCTGCCGCCGGATCGTCGACGATTTCCTCGTCGGGAATTGCAAACCCGGCATTGGCGCCGAAGCGTTGTTCCGCTTGTACACGACCTTCGGCGAAGACCCGGCGATCGACGGCGCCGCGCCCGACGGCGCGCCGTTCTCGGCCTGGGATTACGCGCGGCGGCGCTGCCGCGAGCTCTGCCGCGGCTGACGCTTCGCGGCGCGGCGCCGGCGGCGTACGTCTCGGCGAGTCGGCGCGCCATCATCCTTCGTCACCGCGGTCAGGTTCATCGTGAGGCGCGCGCCGGCTTTCGGCAGCGCGGCGACGGCGAACGCGGTCCGCGCCGGCCGGTGCGCGCCCATGACATCGATGTAGGCTTCGTTCATGCGCGCGAAATCCGCGATGTCGCTCAAGAAGATGTTGATGTGCACGACGTGCGCGAGATCGGAGCCGACCGAGGCGAGCATGACCTTGAAGGATTCGAGTATCTGCTTCGTCTGCGCCGCCACGTCCGGACCCGCGAGTTCGCCGGTCGCCGCGTTTACGCCGGCCGTGCCGCCGATGGTGATGAACGGCCCGACTTTCGCGATATGGCTGTAGGGCCCGATGGGTGTCGGCGTGTTGGGCGGCGTGGACGTCTCGACTCGCGAAGCCATGGTGCTTCCTCCGTTAGCCCCGTTCGAAAACTGCCGCGAACCGTACCGGTGAGGCAACGCGGAATCGGCTGCAAGTAATTGTCTTGGTTCATTTTCCGGCTGCCGGCCCGAGCGGTGGACAGATTGGGCGCAGCCGGGCTGCCGCCTTGTCGAAAACGGGTTCCACCCTTAGGTTCCGGGCCAGCTATGCAGGGAAGTCATGCCT
>JBKOUH010000099.1:0-4269 GCA_046723285.1 Pseudomonadota bacterium | reverse complement strand
AGGTCGGCCCCGGCAGCGATCCCGACTCAGAGATGGGGCCGCTCGTTTCCAAGCCGCACTATGACAAGGTGCGTAGCTACATCGATGCGGGTGTGGCCGAAGGCGCCAAGCTGGTCGTCGACGGCCGCGGCCTCAAGCTGCAGGGCTACGAGAAGGGCTATTTCCTCGGGCCCTGCCTGTTCGACAAGGTCACGCCGGAGATGCGTGTCTACAAGGAGGAGATCTTCGGTCCCGTCCTCTCGGTCGTGCGCGCCAAGAGCTTCGACGAAGCCGCGGCCCTGGTCGACAAGCACGAGTTCGGCAACGGCGTGGCGATCTTCACGCGCGATGGCGACGCGGCGCGCGATTTCGCCTCGCGCACGCAGACCGGCATGGTCGGCGTCAATGTGCCGATCCCGGTGCCGATGGCGTTCCACAGCTTCGGCGGCTGGAAGCGGTCCCTATTCGGCGACATGTCGATGCACGGGCCCGAGGGCGTGCGCTTCTACACGCGCTTGAAGACCGTCACCGCGCGCTGGCCGACCGGCATCCGCGCCGGCGCCGAATTCATCATGCCGACGACGCGGTAATCTGTGTTGTCGTCCCCGCGAAAGCGGGGACTCATCTCTCCGGCCACGTGCCTGCGCAGCAGACGCCGGTTTCGTGGACGGTTGGGTCCCCGCTGTCGCGGGGACGACAATGTTGGTGGCTTGCGTGGCTTCGGATAGCCTCGTCGCCATGAGAAAGAGGGTTGAGAAATGAAAGCGACCAACCTCACCATCAACGGCCAGCGGCTCTGGGACTCGCTGATGGAGCTCGCCAAGATCGGCGCCACCGAGAAGGGCGGCGTGTGCCGACTGACGCTGACCGAGCTCGACAAGAAGGCACGCGATCTCTTTGCCTCTTGGTGCAAGGCCGCGGGGGCCACGATCACCGTCGATCGCCTCGGCAACGTGTTCGCGCGGCGCGCGGGTCGCGACCCGAAGCGCGCGCCGGTGATGACCGGCAGCCACATCGACACGCAGCCGACCGGCGGCAAGTTCGACGGCGCCTATGGCGTGATGGCGGGTCTCGAAGTGCTGCGCACGCTCCACGAGACCGGTATCGAGACCGAGGCGCCGATCGAGATCGCGGTGTGGACGAACGAGGAAGGCTCGCGCTTCGCGCCGGCGATGATGGGCTCGGGCGTGTTCGCCGGCATCTTCAAGGAGGAGGAGATCAAGGCCAAGACCGACCGCGAGGGCGTGACACTCGACGCCGCGCTCAAGAAGATCGGCTATGCCGGGCCGGAGCCGGTGGGCGGGCGCAAGGTGGGCGCGTTCTTCGAGTGCCACATCGAGCAGGGCCCGATCCTCGAGGCCGACGGCAAGACGATCGGCGTCGTCACCGGCGGCCAGGCGCAGCGCTGGTACGAGGTGAACCTCACCGGCTCCGAATCCCACGCCGGCACCACGCCGATGGAGCGGCGGTGCGATGCGCTGGTGGGCGCCGCGCGCATCATCGACAAGGTCAACCGCATGGGCGTGGCGCGCATGCCGCTGGCGCGCGCCACCTGCGGCGTGATCGAATCGCATCCGCAATCGCGCAATACCGTGCCGGGGCGCGTTTTCCTCACGGTCGAGTTCCGCCATCCCGACGAGGCCGAATTGAAGAAGATGGACGAGGAGTTCCGCGCCGAGGCCGCGCGCTTCGCGGGCGAGCTCAAGCTCGGGCTCGACATCCAGCAAATTTGGCATTTCCCGGCGACGCCGTTCCACGCCGATTGCATCGCCGCCGTGCGCGATGCGGCCCAAGCGCGCGGCTACGCCCACCGCGATATCATCAGCGGCGCCGGCCACGACGCGCTCTATATGGCGCGTGTGGCGCCCACCGCGATGATCTTCGTGCCCTGCGCCGACGGCATCAGCCATAACGAGATCGAAGCGGCCAATGCCGACGACCTCGCCGCCGGTTGCCAGGTCCTGCTCGACGCCATGATCCGCCGCGCCAACGCGCCGGCGTGAAGCGGAGGTAAACAGGAGACGCAGAGGCGCAGAGAAACGGAAAAAGGCGGCCCTTGGCCGCGCAAACATTCTTCTCCGCGTCTCGGCGTCTCCTGTTTATTTGTCGGCGTCGCCGCCTGACGGCGGCACACGCGTAGCGTCGGCGCGGCCGCGGGATTGGTGTTTGCGGCGTTTGAGGTTCTCGCGCAGCGCCTCGGCCAGGCGCCGTTCGCGTTCGGCGCGGGCATCGGCCCGGGCGGGCGTGATGTTGGTCTTGGGCCTGTTTTCGTCGCTGTTCATCGTCCTTGCTGCGACAGCGAGTCCGCGGAGACGAGGGCGGCGAGGCTTGAACGGCCCGCCGGGCGAAGGCATATTCCCCGGGCCGCCGGCGGCCTTCCCGCCGGCGTCTCTGCCTCAATCGTGCCGCCGTAGCGTAGTGGTAGCGCAATCCCTTGGTAAGGGATAGGTCGTCAGTTCAATTCTGACCGGCGGCACCATTTCTCTCTTAAAAGCAGCCCAGCCGGTTCACGTCGCTTCCGCTTCGAGTGCGTCGAGCACGCGTTCCGGCGTCATCGGCAGCTGCCGCAGGCGCACACCGACGGCCTGGGCGATGGCGTTGGCGATCGCCGGCGAGACGCCCGGCAGCGGCACCTCGCCGACGCCCTTGGCGCCAAACGGCCCGCTCGGCTCGGGAAACTCGAGGATGATCGGCGTGATCTGCGGCGGTACGTCGAGAATGCCGGGCACGCGATAATCGGCCAGCGACGGGTTGGCGAGACGTCCGTCGTCGTCCCAGATCATTTGTTCGTAGAGGGCGAGGCCCAATCCGTGCGTGAAGGCGCCCTGGATTTGCCCCTCGCAGGCGGCGCGGTTGATCGCCTTGCCGACGTCGTGCGCCGACCAGGCGCGCAAAACCTGAACGCGGCCGGTCAGCTCGTCGACTTCGACCTCGACGCAGGTCGCGCCGAAGGTGTAGACGCCGAGATTCGAGAACGCAAAGCGCTCCATCAGCGTGCGCTTCGGGTCGAACTTCTCGCCGTCGTAGACCAGCCCGTGATAGCCCAGGATCGGGCCGCCGACATGGAAAAGCGAGCGCATCGCCACATCCTTGAAGCCGAGTTCCTTGCCCGGCACGCCGACGAGGCCGACCTTGCCGCCCTCCCGAAGCTCGAGATCCGCGGCCGAGCATTCGAGCATCTCGGCGGTGTGCTCCATGATCTTCTCGCGCACGACGGTCGCGGCCGCCTGCACGGCGCGCCCGGTCATGTAGGTGCTGCGGCTCGCCGCAGTCTTCCAATTGTAGGGAGAAAGATCGGAGTCCTGGCTCGCATAGGCGATGCGCTCCACCGGGATCTTGAGCACGGCGGCGCAGATTTGCGTCATCGCGGTGTCGGAGCCCTGGCCAATGTCGACGCAGCCGGTGTTGAGCGCGACCGTGCCGTCCGTGCGCAGGTGCACGCTGGCGCTCGTGCCCATCAGCCCCGAAATGCTCGTCGTCGAGGAAAAGCCCACGCCGCGCTTGCGGCCGGGCGCCGGCGGCGGAAGCGGGGGTGCCGCCTTCTGCGCCTTGCGAACTTCGCCGAGGCACTCGCGCAGCGCACACGTGTGCAGCGTGTGTCCGCCCACCCAGTGGTCGCCGGGCTGAGCGGCGTTCTTGAGCCGGAGCTCGAGGGGATCGATGCCGAGCTTTGCCGCAAGCTCGTCCATCTGCGACTCGCCGGCAAACGTCCCTTGCGGATTGCCGAAGGCGCGGAACGAGCCGGCCCGGAGTTTGTTGGTGTAGACGGCGCGGCTCACGACACGCAGGTTGGGGACGCGGTAGGGCCCGCGCACCATCAGCGAGCAGAACGCGAGCACGTTCGGGCTCTCGTCGGCATAGGCGCCGCCGTCGAGCGTGATGTCGGCCTCGCGCGCGAGGATCAGTCCGTCGCGCGTGGCGCCGGTCTTGATCCGGATGCGCGAGGGGTGCCGCGATTTCTGGATCTCCATGTCCATCGCGCGTGAGAGGACGAGCTTCACCGGCTTGCCGGTCGCGCGCGCGAGCCATGCGGCGATCGAGTGGATGTTGGTCGCGTGCTTGCCGCCGAAACCGCCGCCCACGCGCGGCACTTGCGCCCGTACTTGCGACATCGGCACGCCGAGCTCGTCGGCGACGCGCGTCTGCACGTGGTGGACCGACTGGCAAGCGGCGATGACGGTGATGCGCCCGTTCGCCTCGACCTCGGCGAGCACGCCGTTGGTCTCGAGATAGGCGTGCTGCTGCGCCTGGGTTTGGAAGGTCGCTTCGAGAATCACGTCGCACTTTGCC
>JBKOUH010000272.1:0-8373 GCA_046723285.1 Pseudomonadota bacterium | reverse complement strand
CGCTCGACACGCCGGCCAAGGAAGCCGAGCGCAAGATCCAAGGATTGCTGACCGAGGCGCGGGCCGCGATCGGCCGGCGCGACTTCGCCGCCGCCGAGCGCGCACTCGCGGAAGCCGATGCGCTGGCCACGCGCGAGAAGCTGACGGTGCTCAGCGCCGCGATCGCGCGGGTGCGCGCCGAACTCGAACAGGCCAAGAGCACGCCCGTGTCAAAGGGCAAGCCGCCGCCCGAGCACGCGGACACGCTCGTTCCCCCGGGCAGCTGGCCGGTCAACGCCGAGCTGCGCCGCGCCGTCGACGACACGATCAAGAAATTGATGAAGTAATACCGCCGCACCGCGCTGGGCGATCCGCGGGGATCGCGGCGCATCGCGCGAAATTCCTGGCGGATACAGTGCCAGCGTCAAGACCGGCTGACAAAGATCAGAAAATTATTGTCGTCCCCGCGAAAGCGGGGACCCACGTCTCCGCGGGTCAAGGCTTTGCCGCGAAAGCAAGTCGCTGGAATGATGGGTCCCCGCTTTCGCGGGGACGATCATCAAGGTGAGCCTCTGAGTTTCTCCGGGGAGCCCTGCCTCGCACTCGAGAGAGGACGTGCCGGCGCCAAAACGCGCGTGGCCTCCTGTCCCCAGGATCACGCCCTTGCACGTTTGATCGCCATTTCCGCCACGCGCTCGACGTCGGGGCTCTTATCGAGTCCGGCGACGGCGGCGAGATCGAACCAGCCGGTTTCATGGGCGTCGCTGGCGGCTACGCCCTCGCCCTGCCGCCAACGGCAGAGCACGGCGATGAGCACGTAGTGATGCAGCACGGCGCCGTCGCGGCGGATGACGTCGACGGCGGTCAGGACTTCGACCGCATCGGCGGCCACGCCGGTTTCTTCGTCGAGCTCGCGCAGCGCGGCGGCAACGACGGTCTCGCCCGGCTCGATCTTGCCGCCGGGAAAGCCCCAGCGGCCGGCGTCGGGGCGATGGCTGCGACGCACGAGCAGCAGGCGCTCGCCGCGCAGCACGACGGCGATGGCGGCGGCGATCGGCGGGCTGTGACCGGCGGCTTCGGCCATGCGGGAGAGTTTCCTCGGCGTGCGAACGGTTACAATTAGAGGCGCCAGGACTAGCATGCGCCGTTCCCGGCGCAAGCCGCTTCGGAGGAACGAATGGAAGGCACCGGCCGGGTCGGTGACATCGTCGAGGTGCCGTTAGGCGCGGCGCCGCCGTTCCGCCCGCGCTTTCCATGGCTCGGCGGCGATCTCCAGACCGTGCGCAACTTGATCGTGCGCCCGCGCCCGGCCTTCGCCGATGTGCCGGCCGAGCGGCTTGCGTTCGCGATGGACGACGGCACCGGCGACGTGCTGTTGGCCGATCTGCACCGGCCGAAGCCATCGGCAGGGCCGCTGGCCCAACGGCCGCTGGCCGTCCTGATCCACGGCCTGACCGGCTGCGGCGAAAGCTTCTATGTGCTGTCGACGGCGCGGGCGCTGCTCGATCGCGGTTTGCCGGTGCTGCGGCTCAATCTGCGCGGCGCCGGGCCCAATGCCGGCGCCTGCCGCGAGCAATATCACGCCGGCCGGACCGCCGACGTCGCGAAGGTGGTCGCCGCGCTCGATCCGGCGCTGACGCGTGACGGCGTCGTCGCGGTCGGCTATTCGCTCGGCGGCAACGTGCTGTTGAAGCTCGTCGGCGAAGCGGGAACGGCGGCCCCGTTCCGGCGCGTGGCCGCCGTCTCGCCGCCGCTCGACCTGGCCGCCGCCGCGCGCTGCATGCTCCGCCCGCGCAACCGCCTCTATCACCGCTATCTGCTCGCGCGCATGAAAGAGGAAGCGCGCGCGACGCGCGAAGGCTTGCCCAAGCACTTCGCGGAAAAGGTCGAGGCGGCGCGCACCATCGTCGGCTACGACGACGCGATCGTGGCGCCGCGCTACGGCTTCGCCTCGGCCGCCGACTATTACGAGCGCTGCTCCGCGGCGCGCGTTCTCGGCGGCATCCGCGTGCAGAGCCTCGTCATCCATTCGCGCGACGATCCCTGGATTCCGGCCGCGGCGCACGAAGCGGCGGTGGCGCGGGGCAATCCGCATGTTCGTATCGTGCTGACCGATCGCGGCGGCCATGTCGGCTTCCACGGCGCGGGCCGGCGGATGCCGTGGCACGATGCGCGGATTGCCGATTTCTTTTCGGAGCCGTAGGCGCGCCGGTTCGGCGCTTCAGCGCACGCTGTAGCCGATGCCGCCGCCGGGCTTGGGCGCGTAGCGCACTTCGCTGGTGAGGAGCGTGCCGCAGGCTCAGCTCGTCCAGATCTCGGTCCAGGGCCGGCCGGGCTGCACGTTCTTCTCGCGCTGCGCGATGTCGATGATGTCGAGCTTCTTGCAGCTGGGATTGGTGCGCCGCGCGCCGGCGACGACCTGCTTGCCGATCTGGAACTGGAGATCGAGATCGGCGCGCGAATCGCCTAGGAAGCCGACTACGGCGTGGAGGCCGCGACATTAGGGCAGCCAAGAAGCCGCCTCGCCAAAACGCGCTAATCTGGTTGAGCCTTCCTCCAATTAGGTTGGGGCATCCTCACTTACCCGCGCCTCAGCAACTTCGCGGCGGCGATCGCGAAGTAGGTCAGCACGCCGTCGGCGCCGGCGCGCTTGAATGCGATGAGCGATTCCATCATCGCGCGCTCGCCTTCGAGCCAGCCGTTTTTCGCCGCAGCCTGTATCATCGCGTACTCGCCGCTCACCTGGTAGGCGTAGGTCGGCATGCCGAACGCGTCTTTCACGCGCCGGACGATATCGAGATACGGCATGCCGGGCTTGACCATCACCATGTCGGCGCCCTCGGCGATGTCGAGCGCCACTTCGCGCAGCGCCTCGTCGCTGTTGGCCGGATCCATCTGATAGGTCTTCTTGTCGCCTTTCAGCGATGTCGCCGAGCCCACCGCGTCGCGGAACGGCCCATAGAAGGCCGACGCGTATTTCGCGGCATAGGCCATGATGCGCACGTGCTCGAAGCCCTCGGCATCGAGCGCCTCGCGGATGGCGCCGACGCGGCCGTCCATCATGTCGGAGGGCGCGATCACGTCGCAGCCCGCGCGCGCCTGCACGAGCGCCTGCTCCGCGAGAATCGCGACGGTCTCGTCGTTGGCGACGTAGCCGTTGCGGATCACGCCGTCATGGCCGTGCGAGGTGTAGGGATCGAGCGCCACGTCGCAGAGAACGCCCAATTTCGGCTGCTTGGCCTTGATCGCGCGGATAGCGCGGCAAACGAGGTTCTCGGGATTGAGCGCCTCGCTGCCATCCTCGTCCTTGGCCGCCGCCGGCGTGTTAGGGAAAAGCGCGATGCAGGGGATGCCGAGCGCCGCAGCTTCGCCGGCCGCTTCGGCCACAAGATCGACGCTCATGCGCTCGACGCCGGGCATGGACGCGACCGGTTCGCGCTTGGCCTTGCCCTCGACGACGAACACCGGCCAGATGAGGTCGTCGGCCGTCAGCGTGTTCTCGCGTGTGAGGCGGCGGGACCAGTCGTCGCGCCGGTTGCGCCGCATGCGCACGCGAGGATAGGCGCCGAGCGCCTGGCCCGTCGGCGTGCGCTTGGTCTTGGCGGGAAGGACGGGTTTGTTCATGGCGTCGACGCGAAAAATTGGTTCGTTGCCCGGATTCGAAACTAGCAGAAGCCGCTCGCGAGGGAACAAGGCGTATCGACGAAGGGGCTTGGCCGAGGTGCGGCCGAAATGTCGTTGAACCATTAATACAAGCGTACTAAAGTACGAAACTTAGGGCTGATACATCAACTCTAATGCTCTCGGTATGATCTCGGCGGCCCAGCTCAAAGCGGCGCGTGCCTTGCTCGGCATGGATCAGAAGACGCTGGCGGAAGCGAGCGGGCTTTCGCTGCCGACGATCCAGCGCATGGAGTCGAGCGACGGCACCATTCGCGGCAACGTCGATTCGCTGATGAAGCTGGTGGCTGCGCTCGACGCCGCCGGGATCGAGCTCATCGCCGAGGGCACCGCCAGCGGCGGCGGCGGTCGCGGCGTGCGCCTCAAGAAATAGCGACATGCCGCTCACGCTCGCCCTCGCCGCAGCGCTCGGCCTTATCGTCGTCGGTCTTGCCGGCGTCTTCATGCATCGCAGCCCGCTCGGACGGCCGTTCGTCTACGGCCTCGCGGCGCTCGCCAATTTCACGCTGCTCGCGGTCGGGCTCTATGCGCTGCTGAACGCGCTTGCGCCGGTAACGACAACTCTGCCGCTCGGGCTCCCCTGGCTCGGCGCGCGCTTCCGGCTCGATGCGTTGAGCGCGCTGTTCCTCATCGTCGCCAATCTCGGCGGCGCCGCGGCCAGCATCTTCGGCCTGGGCTACGGCCGGCACGAGCACGAGCAGGGTCGCGTGCTGCCGTTCTATTCCGCGTTCCTCGCCGGCATGAACCTCGTCGTCCTCGCCGACGATGCGTTCACGTTCTTGCTCGCGTGGGAGTTCATGTCGCTGTCGTCGTGGGCGCTGGTGATGGCGCACCACCGCGAGCAGGGCAACGCGCATGCCGGCTACGTCTACATCATCATGGCGAGCTTCGGCACGCTGGCACTGCTGCTCGCGTTCGGCGTCCTCGCCGGCGCCGAGGGCAGCTACGGCTTCGATGCGATCCGCGCCGCCGAGCGCACGCCGCTGCTGAAGGCGTTGATCCTGATCCTGGCGCTGCTCGGCGCCGGCTCGAAGGCCGGCCTCGTGCCGGTGCATGCCTGGCTGCCGCTCGCGCATCCGGCGGCGCCGAGCCACGTCTCGGCGCTGATGAGCGGTGTCATGACCAAGGTCGCCGTCTACGGCTTCATCCGCATCGTGTTCGATCTGCTCGGCCCGCCCGATTGGTGGTGGAGCGTGCTCGTGCTGCTCCTCGCGGGCGTCACGACCGTGCTGGGCGTGCTCTACGCGCTCATGGAGCACGATCTGAAGCGCCTGCTCGCCTATCACACGGTCGAGAACATCGGCATCATCTTCATCGGGCTCGGATTGGCGCTGGCGTTCCGCGCGAGCGGCATCGGCTGGGCCGCGGCGCTGGCGCTGACCGCCGCGCTGTTCCACGTGCTCAATCACATGCTGTTCAAGAGCCTGCTGTTCTTCGGCGCGGGCGCGGTGCTGAGCGCCACCGGCGAGCGCGACATGGAGCAGCTCGGCGGCCTCATCCACCGCATGCCGAAGACGGCGCTGACGTTCCTCGTCGGCTGCGCGGCGATCTCGGCGTTGCCGCCGTTGAACGGCTTCGTTTCCGAGTGGCTGACGTTCCAGGCGATCCTGGTGAGCCCGCAGCTGCCGCAATGGGTGCTGAAGTTCCTGGTGCCGGCGGTGGGCGCGATGCTGGCGCTCTCGGCCGCGCTGGCGGCGACGTGCTTCGTCAAGGCCTTCGGCATCACGTTCCTCGGCCGGCCGCGCAGCCCCGCCGCCGAGAACGCGAAGGAAGTCGACCGCTGGTCGCTCGGCGCGATGATGGCGTTCACCGCGCTCTGCGTGCTGTTCGGCGTGCTGCCCGGCTTCGTGATCGATGCGCTGGCGCCGGTCGTGAACGCGCTCGCCGGCGCGCGCGTGCCGGTGCAGGCCGAGATTCCGTGGTGGTCGATCGCGCCGATCGCAGAGAGCCGCAGCTCCTACAACGGCCTCCTGGTGTTCCTCTTCTCGGCGGTCTCGGGCTTCGCCGCGGCGTTTCTCATTCACCGCTTCGCCTCGCGCCGTTTCCGCCGCGCGCCGGCGTGGGATTGCGGCTTCCCCGATCCCAGGCCCGCGACGCAATACACGGCCGGCAGCTTCGCGCAGCCGATCCGCCGCGTCTTCGGCACGCACGTCTTCGCCGCGCGCGACAGCGTGGAGATGCCGCCTCCCGGCGACATGCGGCCGGCGAAGTTCCACACGCACATCCGCGATCTCATCTGGGAGAAGCTCTACGAACCCGTCGCCGTCGCCGTCGACTACGTGGCGCGGCGCTCCAACGTGCTGCAGTTCCTGACCATCCGGCGCTACCTCACGCTGGTCTTCTTCTCGCTCATCATCCTGCTGACGGTGCTGGCGATATGGCGCTGATCGGCGAGCTCCTGATCCAGGGCATCCAGATGCTGGTGGTGCTGGCGATCGCGCCGCTGCTTACCGGCTTCGTGCGCAAGGTGAAGGCGCGCGCGATCGGCAAGGCGGGGCCCCCGGTTCTGCAGCCCTATCTCGAGCTGCTGCGCCTCATCCGCAAGGAGGCTGTCGTCGCCCACAGTGCGTCGTGGCTGTTCCGCGTGGCCCCATATTTGATTTTCGCCGGCATCTGGGTGGCGGCGGCGCTGGTTCCGACGTTTGCTGCCGGCCTGATGTTCAGCTGGAGCGCCGATCTCATCGCGATCGTCGCGCTGCTCGGCTCGGCGCGCTTCTTCCTGGCGCTCGCCGGACTCGACGTCGGCACCAGCTTCGGCGGCATCGGCTCGAGCCGCGAGATGATGATCGCCTCGCTCGCCGAGCCGGCGATGATCATGATCGTCTTCACCATCGCGCTGATCGCCGGCTCGACCCAGCTTTCGTCGGTCGCCGCTTTCACGATGAGTCACGAGGTGGGCTTGCGCGTCTCGCTCGCGCTGGCGTTGGTGGCGCTCTTGATGGTCGCCATCGCCGAGAACGGGCGCATCCCGATCGACAACCCGGCGACTCATTTGGAGCTCACCATGGTGCACGAGGCCATGGTGCTCGAATATTCCGGGCGCCACCTCGCGATGATCGAGCTCGCGGCGTCGCTGAAGCTCGTCCTCTACGTCTCGCTCATCGTCTGCATCTTCGTGCCGTGGGGCCTGGCGCCGGCGGGGGCGGGGCTCGGGGCCTACGCGGTCGGCTTTGGGATCTACGTCGCGAAGCTGTTCGCGGGCGGCTTCCTGCTCGCGCTCTTCGAGATGGCGATCGCGAAGATGCGCGTCTTCCGCTACGCGGAGTTCCTCGGCGCGGCCCTGATGCTCGGCCTGCTCGGCACGCTCCTCGTCTTCGTCTCCAAGAGCCTCTGATGGGCAAGCTCGAATTCGACATCGCGCATCTATTCTCGGGCGGGCTCGTGTTGATGAGCCTGCTGCTGCTCTATCAGGACCGCATGTTCTCGCTGCTGCGCTTCTTCGCCGGCCACGCGGTCGTTCTGTCGCTCGCCGTCGCCTGGCAGGCCTTCATTCAGGACAAGCCCGAGCTCTACATCACCGCCGTCATCGCGCTTGTCTTCAAGGGCATCGTCATCCCGGTGGTGCTCTACCGGATCGTGGTGCGGCTCGGCATCCACCGCGAGCTCGAAACCGTCGTCGGCGTCGGGCTCACGATGCTCGCCGGCATGGGCCTCATCGGCCTCGCGCTCGTCGTCATCCTGCCGCTGACCGCCGCCGCCGATCCGTTCGCGCGCGAGGACTTGGCCTTTGCGCTTTCGGTCGTCTTGCTCGGCCTCTTGATGATGATCACGCGGCGCAATGCGGTGAGCCAGGTGATCGGCTTCATGTCGATCGAGAACGGCCTCGTTCTCGCCGCCACCGGCGCCAAGGGCATGCCGCTGGTGGTGGAGATCAGCGTCGCGTTCTCGATCCTGATCGCGTTCATCGTGATCGGCGTGTTCCTGTTCCGCATCCGCGAGCGTTTCGACACGGTCGACATCAGCGCGCTCCACGGCGCGCGGGGCGAACAGCCATGAGCTGGCTGCTCGCGCATGCGTCGGCGCTGGTGCTCGCGATTCCCGCGGCGTCGGCGGCGCTGCTCGCGCTTCTGCCGGGCTATCGCGTGACGGCGCGGCTCAACGTGGCCGCCACGTTTCTGACTCTCCTCGCCGCGATCGCGCTGCTGTTCGCGCGCCCGGCACCGGGCCAGTTCCTCCTGGTCGACGATTTGAACGTCGTCTTCGTGCTGCTCAATGCCTTCGTTGGGTTCACGACCAGCGTCTTCAGCGCCAGCTACATCGGCCACGAGCTCGAGACCGGGCGGCTCACGCCGCCTTATCTCCGCTTCTACCACGCCATGTATCAGGTGCTGATGTTCGGCATGAACTTGTCGCTGCTCGCGAACAATGTCGGCCTGATGTGGGTCGCGATCGAGCTGGCGACGCTCACCACTGTGATGATGGTCGGCATCTACCGCACGCACGAGGCGCTCGAGGCGGCGTGGAAGTATTTCATCTTGGGCTCGGTCGGCATCGCGCTCGCGCTCTTCGGCACCATCATCGTCTACGTGGTGGCCCAACCCGTCGTCGGGCCGGGCCTCGATGCAATGGCGTGGACGAACCTGATGATGTTCGGCGCCCGCTTCGATCCGGCGCTGCTCAACCTCGCTTTCGTCTTCCTGCTGCTCGGCTATGGCACCAAGGTGGGGCTGGCGCCGCTCCACGCCTGGCTGCCCGATGCCCACGCCGAGGGCC
>JBKOUH010000086.1:0-4496 GCA_046723285.1 Pseudomonadota bacterium | reverse complement strand
CGTCTTGCCCGAGCCGGATTGCCCGAGGAGGGCCACGATCTCGCCGCTCGGCACCGTCAGCGATACGCCTTTCAAAATCTGATTAGCGCCGAGGCGCTTTCGCACCGCGTCGATGACGAGATCAGACATGGGTGCGTACCCCGAGGCGCATGGCCAGTGCCAACGCCGCGCCGATGATGACGACGCTGACCAACGACAGCGCCGAGATGATGTCGAGCGCGCCCGTGCCCCAGAGCGAGACGATGAGCGCGCCGATGGTCTCGGTGCCGGGGCCGAGGAGATAGACGCCGGTCGAATATTCGCGGCAGAAGATCATGAAGATCAGCAACCAGCTGCCGATGAGCCCGAAGCGCACCAGCGGCAGGGTGACGTCGCGCAGCGCCCTGCCCTCGCCTGCGCCTGCCACGCGCGCCGCCTCCTCGAGCTCGGGCGAGACCTGGAGCAATACGGCGGAGACGAGGCGGAGGCCGTACGCCATCCAGACGACCGTGTAGGCGATCCAAAGGCTCGCCGGCGTTTCGCGCAGCGGCGCCAGCGGCTTGTAGAAAAGGAAGATCCAGAGAAACGCGAGGCCGGCAACGAGGCCGGGCAGCGCGCGCGGGATCAGCACGAGATAGTCGATCAGTGCCGCGCCGGGCCCGGGCCAGCGGTGGCCGATGAGCGCGATCGCCGTGTAGACCGCGACCGACGCGGCGCCTCCAATGCTGGCGATGAGGATCGTGTTGAAGATGCCGCGCAGCAGCGTCGGCTGCTCGAATAGGCGCGCGAAATGTTCGAGCGTGAGCACGCTCAGGATATCGACGCCCTCGCCCCAGCTCGTCACGAGCGAGCGCAGGATCACGCCGCTCAGCGGCACGAAGATCGTGACCGTGAGCCAGGCGAAGACCAGCGCCGCCGCCGCCCAGCGCCACGCGCCGAGCGGAAGCAGGCGCGGCGCAGCGCCCTTGCCGCGCAGCGTCGCGAAGCGCTGTGCCGTGCCGAGCAGGCGGCGCTGAATCAGCACCAGCGGCAAGGTCACGACCACGATCGCGATCGCGACGACGGCCATCAGATGGTAGGACGGCGTGCCGAGCAGGTTGGTGAGCTTGTAGAGATAGGTGGTGAGCACCGTGATGTTGGCAGGGTCGCCCAACACGAGCGGAAGTCCGAACAGCTCGAAGCCGAGGAAGAACACGAGCACGCCGCTGAACACCAGCGCCGGGCGGATCAGCGGCAGGCTCACCGCGAACGCGACGCGCCAGACCGAAGCGCCCATCGTGCGCGCCGCCTCTTCGACCTGCGGATCGATGCTGCGCAGCGCGGCCGAGGCGTAGAGATAGACGTGCGGCACGTGGGTGAGCCCGGCGATGAGCGCCAGGCCCGGCAGCGAATAGATGTTCCACGGCACGAAGCCGGCGAGCTGCTTGGCCCAGAGCGAGAAGAAACCGACCGGGCCCACGGCGACGACGTAACCGAACGCGATCACGACCGGCGAGAGGAACACCGGCACCAGCATCAGCGGCTCGAGCCAGCGCCGGCCGGGGAGATCCGTCCGCGCCATGACGAAGGCGAGCACGCCGCCGACCGGAACCGCGATGACGGCCATCGCGGCCGCGACCAGCGCGGTGTTGAGGAGCGCCTTCCAGAAATCGATGTCGCTTAAGACGTAGTCGAAGGCGCCGAGATCGAAATGCGCGCCCGGATTGAAGAAAGGCTCTCTCAGCAGGCTCTGAGAGGCGACGAGGCCGACCGGCGCCAGCACCAGCGCGGCCGTGACGGCGACGCCGCCCCAGCGCAGTGCGTGGAGGCGCACGTCGGCCTCGCGAAAGCGCTTAGCTGCTGCGCGCGGTCGATTTCCACTTCTTCAGCATCTCGAGCCGTTTCTTGGGCTCGAGGAAATCGGTGAGCTTGGTGCTGACGGGGATCGGCTTCAGCTTGTCGCCGAGCTCCTTGGCCAGCGCGGCGGCGGTGGCAGTGCCTTCGACGTCGGGGCGCACCGCGTGCAGCAGCGACTGGTTGGCCATGATCGTTTGGCCGCGCTTCGACAGCATGTAGTCGAGAAAGAGCTTCGCTGCGTTGGGGTTCTTGGCCGCCTTCGGGATGAACGCCACGCGCGACATCCCGAGCGTGTAATCCGAAGGGTAAACGATGCCGAGATCGGGCGATTTCTTTTGCTTCAGCAGCGCATAGGAGCCGAAGATGTTGATCGCGACGAGATGCTCGCCCGAGATCACCTTTTCGCTCATCGCGCCGGCGCTGGTGTAGTACTTGGCGCCGGCCTTGCCGAACGCGGCCATCAGATCCCAGAACGCCGGCCAGTTTTGGACGTCCTGCATCACCAGCATGAAGCCGACGCCGCTCTTCTCGGCGTCGTAAATCGCGAGCTTGCCCTTGAACACGTCGGGCTTGGCGCCGATGAGCTTCAGGAGATCGGCGTGGGATTTCGGTACCGCGTCGGCCGGCAACAGGCGCTTGTTGTAGACGAAGACCAGCGGCTCCAGCGTCGTGCCGTAGGCAAGATGCCGGTCGTTGGCCCAGGCCGGCAGGCCCTTGGCCTCGGGCGAGGCGTATTCGAGCGCCTTGCCGTCGGCGACGAGCTTCATCTGCAGGTCCATCGACGAGCTCCAAAGGAGATCGCTGGTGCCCGAGCCGGCGGCCGATTCGGCTAGGAAGCGGTTGTAGACCTCGGTCGAATTCATGTCGTTGTACTCGACCGTCAGGAACGGATAGAGCGCCTTGAAGTCCTTGATCAGCGGCTCGGCCGAGGAGGTATCGGTCGTGGCGTACACGACGAGCTTTCCTTCCTTCTTGGCCGCCGCGATCGTCTCGGCGTAATTGGCGGGATAGCCGGCAGGCACGTCTTGCGCCTGCACCGGCATCGAGAGCGAGATCAGGGCAAGGGCGAATATGCCGCCAGCGCGGCCGATGAAGCGCAACATCGCGAAGCTTCCTCCTCCCGGTCATTCCGGCGACGCCGCCGGCTTCTTGCCAACGATCCTAGCACGCCCGCCGTCCCGCGCGAGGGCCGATCAAGGGACGGGGCCGGTCAAACGGCCGGGACGGTCATTCGGCGATAGACAAAATCCGGCGCCGGAGCCGCGCTTTCGCGCTCGGCCGCGGCCGCCAGCGCGGCGTGATGCGGAGAAAGCGCGCAGGCCGGATCGGTGGCGGCGGCGTCGCCGGCGAGCGCCAGCGCCTGGCAGCGGCAGCCGCCCCAATCGATCTCGCGCCGGTCGCAGGAGCGGCAGGGCTCGGGCATCCACTCGGTGCCGCGGAAGCGCTGGAAGGCCGCCGAGTCGCGCCAAATCTCCGCCAGCGGGCGGTCGGCGACCGATTCGAAATGCATGTCCGGAATCGTCTCGGCCGCGTGGCACGGCAATACATGGCCGGATGGCGAAATGTTGAGGAAGCGTCGCCCCCAGCCGCCCATGCAGGCCTTGGGCCGCCGCGCATAATAGTCGGGCACGACGTAGTCGATCGTGAGCACGCCCTTCAACCGCTCGCGCGCGCCGGCCACGATCTCCGTCGCGCGTTCGAGCTGTGCGCGCGTCGGCATCAGCGCCGCGCGGTTCTCGAGGCCCCAGCCATAGTACTGCACGTGGGCAACTTCGAGCCGCCCGGCGCCGAGTTCAACAGCCAGGGTGATCACGGCCTCGAGCTCGCCGAGATTGTACCGGTGCATCACCGCGTTGATGGTGAGCGGCAGGCCGGCCGCGCGGACGTGCGCCGCCGCGGCGCGCTTCTTTTCCTGCGCGCCGCGATAGCCGGCGACGCGATCCGCCGCCTCGGGCGCGCAGCCTTGAATGCTGATTTGCACGTGATCGAGGCCGGCGACGGCCATCGCCTCAGCCCGCGCGCGATCGATGAGCACGCCCGAGGTGATGAGATTGGAATAGAGCCCGCGCTTGGCCGCATGCGCGATCAGCACATCGAGGTCGCGCCGCGCCGTGGGCTCGCCGCCCGAAAAATGCACCTGCAGCACGCCGAGCGCCGCCGCCTCGTCGAGCACGCGCTGCCAGGCGGCCGTATCGAGCTCGCGTCCCGGCCGCTCGAGCGCGAGCGGGTTCGAGCAATAGGGGCATTGCAGCGGGCAGCGATGCGTGAGCTCCGCGAGCAGCGCCAGCGGCGGCTCGAGGCCCCGCGCGGTCATATCGCAACGACGCCCTTGTTCGCGAGGTCCTGCAGCATCTCGGTCACGTCGCGCGCCACGTCTTCGCGCGGCGCCTGGTATTTCGCCGCGAGCGCATTGGCGATGGCATCCACGGTCGCGACGCCGTCGCAGCGTTGCAGGATCTCGACCGCGATCTCGTCGGGCACGAAGACGCGCTCGGGCGCCTGCAGAGTCCAGCGCTTCCGCAGCTCGTCGAAGGAGAGCCTCACGCCGCGCGGCAGGCGCGGCACGCTCAAGGCGGCGATGCGGACGGGCGCGTTCATGACGATGGCACGAAAGCGCCGGGCGGCACGTGCTTCGGCGCCACATAGGCGTGGTGGAGCGCATCGAGCTGCGCCCACAGCAC
>JBKOUH010000352.1:0-3851 GCA_046723285.1 Pseudomonadota bacterium | reverse complement strand
GTGCAGCCGCGCTCGATCGTCGATCCGCCCGGCCGCAGCGGGCCGGCCACGCCCGGTCCGACCGCGCCGGCACCGGCCACACCCACGCAGCCGGCGCAACCGGCGACGCCCGACAAGAATTAATGCGCAGCATATCGAGAGCGACAGGGGCGGCCGGCGACGGCCGCCCCTTCTCTTTGAGGCATGTGCATATCGGCAATTGGTGCATGTGTGTATCGCCAACGCGGCGCTGGCAGCGGTGCCGCCCGATGTGTAGATTGTAATCCCGTCATGACAACACGGTTCGTGTTCATCACCGGCGGCGTGACGTCTTCCCTGGGGAAAGGCCTCGCGTCGGCGGCCCTCGGCGCGCTGCTTCAGGCACGCGGCTACACGGTTCGCCTCAGGAAGCTCGACCCCTACCTCAACATCGATCCGGGCACGATGAGCCCGTTTCAGCATGGCGAGGTCTACGTCACCGACGACGGCGTCGAGAGCGATCTCGATCTCGGGCATTACGAGCGCTTCACCGGCGTCCCCGCGCGGCGCACCGACAGCGTCACCGCCGGCAAGATCTATCAGCACGTGCTCGCCAGGGAGCGCCGCGGCGACTATCTCGGCGCCACCGTGCAGGTGATCCCGCACGTCACCGACGCGATCAAGGAATTCATTTTCGCCGACACCGAGGGGCACGATTTCATCCTGATCGAGATCGGCGGCACGGTCGGCGACATCGAGGGCCTGCCGTTCCTGGAAGCGATCCGGCAGGTCGGCAACGAGCTCGGCAAAGAGCGCACGCTGTTCGCGCATCTCACGCTGGTGCCGTTCATTCCCTCGGCCGGCGAGCTCAAGACCAAGCCGACGCAGCACTCGGTCAAGGAGCTGCAGAGTCTGGGCATCCAGCCCGACATCCTGTTGTGCCGCTGCGACCGGCCAATTCCCATCGGCGCGCGCCAGAAGATCGCGCTGTTCTGCAATATCCGCCAGGAAGCGGTGATCCCCGCGCTCGACGCGGCCACGATCTACGAAGTGCCACTGAAGCTGCACGAGGAGGGCTTCGACCGCGAAGTGTGCAAGCACTTCAAGCTCCCGTTCGAGAAGGAGCCCGTGCTCAAGACCTGGACCAACATCGTCGAGCGCGTGCTGCGCCCCGATGGCGAGGTGCACATCGCGATCGCGGGCAAATACACCGGCCTCCAAGACGCCTACAAATCGCTCTCGGAAGCGCTCGCGCATGGCGGCATCGCCAACAACGTGAAGGTGAATCTGCACTGGATCGAATCCGAAATCTTCGAGAAAGAAGATCCGGCGCCCTGGCTCGAGCAGGTGAACGGCATCCTCGTGCCGGGCGGCTTCGGCGAGCGCGGCACGGAGGGGAAGATTCTCGCAGCGCGTTTCGCGCGCGAGCGCAAGGTTCCCTATTTCGGCATCTGCTTCGGCATGCAGATGGCCGTGATCGAGGCCGCGCGCCATCTCTGCAATCTGCCTCAGGCGAGCTCGAGCGAATTCGGGCCCACCAACGAGCCCGTGATCGGCCTCATGACCGAATGGCTGCACGGCAATATCTGGGAGGAGCGCAAAGAGGGCGGCGAGCTGGGCGGCACGATGCGCCTGGGCGCCTATCCCGCGATCCTGGCCGCCGGCAGCCGCATCTCGCAGATCTACGGCGGCGCCACCGAGATCAGCGAGCGCCACCGCCACCGCTACGAAGTCAACATCAACTACAAAGACCGGCTCGAAGCCGCGGGTCTTCGCTTTGCCGGCATGTCGCCCGACGGCCAGCTCCCCGAGACCGTCGAAATCCCCGAGCATCCCTGGTTCGTCGGCGTTCAGTACCACCCCGAGCTGAAATCGCGCCCGTTCGCCCCGCACCCGCTGTTCACGAGCTTCATCAAGGCGGCGATGGACCGGAGCAGGCTGGTGTGAGCGCGGCGCCGGCACCGATGCGATTCACATGATCCCCGCGGGCATCGCGCTGCTCTCGGCCACGCTGGCGTTGGTGACGGCGGCGCTGTTCACGGGCGCCGCGTTTTACGTCAGCGCCGTCGAGCAGCCGGCGCGCCTCGGCCTCGACGACGCGGCGCTGCTGGCCGAATGGAGACCGAGCTACCAGCGCGGCGCGCTGATGCAGGCGCCGCTCGCACTGATCGGGGCCGTCTTTGGGGTGCTGGCGTTCCTCGGCGGCTACGATTGGCGCTGGCTGCTCGGCGCCGCGCTGATGCTCGCCAACTGGCCTTACACGCTCATCGTCATCATGCCGACCAACCGGCGACTCCTGGCGCTGGCGCCGGGTAAATCGCATCCCGAGCTGCGCGCGCTCATCACATCGTGGGGACGCCTGCACGCAGTGCGCACCGCCTTGGGCGCCGCCGCCACACTGGCATTCCTCTGGGTGATCCTGCTTTAGCATCGCGGACGTTATCGCGGCCCTCGAGCGCGTAATGGTAGCCGGCCGATCCCGCGGCGAGTTACCATAGCAATGCGCGCTTCCGCCGCGCCCAGGGCGGTGATGTAGAGTTCTCACCATAGGTGTTATCCCCTATTAGGCACGCTAGATGTCGCGGGCTGGGGGGTCGTCGACGACATCCTCGACACGACGCACGCCTGCCGGAACTCGGCCGAAATCCTTCCGCCGAGAGGCTGTTCTGCTCGCGCCTCACGACTCAAGGAGCCCAGCCGATGTGCGGCTTCGCCGGATTTATCGGACGCGGCGATCGCAGCGACCTTCTCCGGATGATGAACCGGTTGAGCCATCGCGGGCCCGACGCGGCCACCGCATGGGTCGACCCCGAGGAACGCGTCTACCTCGGCCACAGGCGTTTGACGATCCGCGACGCGCGGGGCGGCGGTCAGCCGATGTGGAACGAAGATATCGCCGTCGCCATCATCTTCAACGGCGAGATCTACAACCACCGCGAATTGCGCGCGCAACTCGAGCGGCGCGGCCATGTCTTCGCCTCCGATCACAGCGACACCGAGGTCGTGCTGCACGGATACGAAGAGTGGGGCGAGGCGGTGGCACAGCGCCTCAACGGCATGTTCGGTTTCGCGATCTACGACGGCCGCAAGCACCGCCTCTATCTGGCCAGCGACCGCTTCGGCGAGAAGCCGGTGTACTACGCGATTCAACCCGAACGCGACGTGTTCGCCTTCGCCTCCGAGCCGCGTGCGCTGCACGCGCATTCGCTGGTCGAGCGGACCTTCGATCCCGCCGCCCTGCAGAAGATGCTCGCCTACGGTTTCCTGCCCGCGCCGCTGACGCTGCATGCGGACATGCAGAAGCTGCCCGCGGGCAGTTGGCTCGAATATTCGATCCGCACCGGCACCGTGCGCACGCAACGATACTGGCGCTACCAGGTGCGGCCGGACGCGCAAGCCGCCGGCGAGGATGATCTCGTCGCGGAATTGCGCCACCATCTTGCCGTCGCCGTGCGCCGGCGCCAGGTCAGCGATGTGCCGGTCGGGTATTTGCTGAGCGGCGGCATCGATTCGAGCTCGGTCGCGGCGATCGCCGCGAGCCATGCGGGGACCACGCCCGTCGACACCTTCACCTTGGCCGTCGACGACGCGGCGTTCGACGAATCGGCCGCAGCCGGAGTATTCGCCGCGCGCCTTGGCACCCGGCACCGCACGCTGCGCTGGGGTGCCGAAGATTTTTACCGGGCGGCCGACGCCGTCGCCGGCGCGCTTGGCGATCCTGTCATCGACATGACGCTGCTGCCGACCGTGGCGGTGTGCAGCCTTGCGCGCAAGCATGTGAAGGTCGTCTTGACCGGGGAGGGGGCCGACGAACTCTTCGCCGGCTATGCCCAGTTCGCGGCGCTTCCGTCGGCGCAATGGTATCACGCCCATACCCGCCCCGGGTTCAAACG
>JBKOUH010000225.1:0-7487 GCA_046723285.1 Pseudomonadota bacterium | reverse complement strand
ATCGCCTCGTGCTCGGCGGCCGTGTCGGTACCGAAGCGGTTGACGGCCACCACCGGGCGGATGCCGAAGCGCGCGACGTTGGTCATGTGGCGGCCAAGATTGGCGAGGCCGGCCTCGAGCGCCGCCACGTTTTCCTTGCCGAGGTCTTCCTTCTTGACGCCGCCATGCATCTTGAGCGCGCGCACCGTGGCGACGATGACCGCCGCCGAGGGCGTCAAGCCGCCCGCGCGGCACTTGATGTCGAAGAACTTCTCGGCGCCGAGATCGGCGCCGAAGCCGGCTTCGGTGACGACGATGTCGGCGAGCTTCAGCGCGGTCTTGGTCGCGGCCAGCGAATTGCAGCCGTGCGCGATCTTGGCGAAGGGCCCGCCATGCACGAAGGCCGGCGTGCCCTCGAGCGTCTGCACGAGATTCGGCAGAATGGCGTCCTTCAGCAGCGCTGCCATTGCGCCGGCGGCCTTGAGCTGGCCGGCGGTGATGAGCTTCCGGTCGCGAGTCTCGCCGACGACGATGCGCTCGAGCCGCGCCTTCAAATCGTTGAGACCGTCGGCGAGGCAAAGGATCGCCATCACCTCGGACGCGACCGTGATGTCGAACCCACTCTCGCGCGGGAAGCCGTTGGCGACGCCGCCGAGGCTCACCACGATCTCGCGCAGCGCGCGGTCGTTCATGTCCATCACGCGGCGCCACGTGATCCGGCGGAGATCGAGGTTGAGATCATTGGCCCAGTAGACGTGGTTGTCGATCATCGCCGACAGCAGATTGTGCGCGGCGCCGATCGCGTGGAAATCGCCGGTGAAATGGAGGTTGATGTCCTCCATCGGCACGACCTGCGAATAGCCGCCGCCTGCGGCGCCGCCCTTCATGCCGAAGACCGGGCCGAGGCTCGGCTCGCGCAAGCAGATCGCCGACTTCTTGCCGATGCGCGCGAGCGCGTCGCCGAGGCCGATCGTCGTCGTGGTCTTGCCTTCGCCGGCGGGGGTCGGCGTCATCGCCGTGACCAGCACCAGCTTGCCCGGCTTCCTGGCCGCGAGGCCGGCCACGAACTCGGGCGCAAGCTTGGCCTTGGTCGGCCCGTAGCGGAACAGCGCGTCGGCGGGGATACCGAGCTTCGCCCCGATCTCTTCGATGGGCTGAAGGCGTGCGGCCTGGGCGATCTCGATATCGCTTTTCATTGCGGACACTTACGGGTGGTTTCCGAGGTTATGAAAGCGCGCTTCGGCGCGTTGGTATGCCAGACGACGTTATCCCAGTCAGCTATAGAGTGTCGATGGCCGGGTCAACCGCGTCGACGCCCATCAGTGGCCCACGACCCGCGACAGAGCCTTTGGGTCGAGGATCAGCATCTGGCCGTCCTGCATGTCGACGAGGCCGTCCTTCTTCCATTCGCGCAGCTGCTTGTTCACCGCCTCGCGCGTGACGCCGAGCATGTTGCCGAGATCGGTCTGCGAGAGCTTGACGCCGATGCGGATGCCGTCGCCCTGCTTCTCGCCGATTCCCGAGGCGAGGCTCAGCAGCCGCTTGGCGAGCCGCGACGGCAGATCGAGCAGCGACGCGTCCTCGAGCAGGCCGCTCGTCCAGCGCACGCGCTCGCACAAGATGGCCATGAACTTCAAGCAGAGCTCGCCATTGGTCTTGAGCAGCGCCATGAAATCCTGGCGGCGGATGTGCAAGAGATCGGTGTCGCCGATGGCGACCGCGCTGGCCGAGCGCGTCTTGCCGTCGATCAGCGAGATCTCGCCGAACAGCTCGCCCGGCATGATGACGTTCATGATCAGCTCGCGGCCCTCGCTCGATATCACGTAGATGCGCACCTGGCCGGCGAGGACGCCCAGCAGACGGTCGCCGTCGTCGCCCTTGTCGAAGATGCGCTGGCGGTTGCCGTAGCTCACTACCACCGATGCGGCGACAAGCTGATCGAGCGTCTTGGGATCTGCTTCGCGCAGCAGGAAATGCTTGGCCAGCAGCGTACGCCGGACATCGGCGCTGTAGCGAACGGTCATGGTTCCCTCCCCGGTCCCTCAGCCGCGCTTGGGCTTGGCTTCGGGCGCAACGAACGGCACGGCTTCCAACCCCTCGACGTCTTCCGGACCCGCCCCGCCCTTCTTCTTCATCGGCCCCGGCGCATGGCGCGGCGGCAGCATGCCCGGCGGCAGCGACGCCGGATCGATGATCATCGGCCCGCCCCCGGCGCCCTTTTCCTTCTTCATCATACCGGGGGGAATACCTTCGGGGCCCAACATGGCGCCGGGCGGCAATTCGAGCACCTCGGCGACCGGTGCCGAGCCCGGCGTGCCCTCGACCGGTTCGGCGCGCTCGAGTTCCTTGAGCTGATGATAGAGCGTGCCCGGGCGGTCGAGTTCGGCCGGCGTGCCGATATCGGCAAAACGGCCCTCTTCCATGCAGCAGACGATATCGGCGAACGGGCCCACGAACGACATCTTGTGATCGACGACGATGGCGGTGACGCCCTGGCAGGCGGGCCGCAAGAACTTCGAGAGCTCGGCTATGCCGATGTTGTCGATGCCGGTGGTGGGCTCGTCGATCAGCAGCACGCGCGGCTTCCGAAGCAGCCCGCGCGTGACCGCGAACAGTTTCTGCTGGCCGCCGGAAATGATCGTCTCGAGCTTCCGCGGCAGCACGAGATCGAGCGGGCGGCCGCCGGCGGCGGCGTTGACGAGGATCGGCCAGAGGCCGGTGCGCCGGCACACCTCCTCGATCTCGCCGTCGGTGGCGTCGGCCTTGGCGAGGCGGAAATTGGCGCGCACCGTGTCGGCGAGGAACACCGGGAACTGCGAGATCTTGACGACGGCGCCGCGCAGGCTGTCGGTGGTGACGCCGGCGATGTCCTCGCCGCCGAGCCGGATCGTGCCGGCATTGGGCCGGTATTGCCGCGCGATGAGATTGAGGATCGTCGATTTGCCGGCGCCCGAGCGCGCGATGATGGCGCTGATCTTTCCGTCGCCGAAGCCATAAGTGAGATCGCGGACCACCGCCGGCGTCGCCGGATTGTAAGCGAAGGTGACGTGCTCGAACGTGACCGCACCCGAGCCCGTGGGCGAGAGCGGCTTGGCACCGGAGGCTTCCTTCTCCTCGGCGGCTTCGACGATCTCCACCACCTTCTCGATCTGCGGCCAGGTCGCGCTGATGCCGATGAAGAAGGTGAGCAGCTCGTTGATCGGGTTCACCGCGAGAGGGATGAACAGCACGAACGCCACGATGGCGCCGACCGCTGCCGGATCGCCCGAGCGCAGCGCGAAGAAGATGCCGTAGAGCAGGAACGCGGCCGAGAGGATGCGCGGCACCGCGGCTTGGAACTGCGTGCCCATCTCGCGCCGGATCGCGGCCGAGACGGCGGCCGTGCGGAGATGGCGGAGGCGCTCGCCGAAGCTCAGCGAGCGCTGCCCCTCGGCGCCCATGAGACGGATTTCGGTGGGATTGGCCGCCGAGTTCATGAATTCGTTGGCCACCGCCGTCTGCTGCTCGACCAGCTGGCGCGAGGCGCGGACGATGCCCTGCGAGAACCACCAGCCGGCGAACGGCAGCACGATTACCGCGCCGATCAGCACGATCTGCATCCACACCGGCGCTCCGTGCAACGCCTGAAGGTTATGGATCAGAAAAAGGATCGCGGTGACCAAGCCGATGCCGCGTACGAGCGGGAACGCGATGAGGTCGGACGCGATCTGCTGCGCGCCCGGCGCAAACGCGGTGACCGTGAGGCTGGTTTCGGAGAGATCGTGCTTGCGATGGAATTCCGGGCCGAGCGCCAGGAGCTTGTCGTGCAGGCGGTGCTGCAGGCGGGTCGAGATAAGATTGTCGGACCAGGCGTTGTAGATGCGCTCGGCGAAGATGAGGACGATCATCAACAACGCCGTCACTGCGAACACGATCGCCGCCGATTGGAGATCGCCCGGCAGCATGAAATCGAGCATGCCGGACGGCCCCTTTTTGTCGCCCGCCGCGCCCGCGGCCGAAGACGACAGCATCGACGTCACCGACGAGAGGACCTGGCTGTTGTATTGCGTGAAAAGCTGGACGAAGGTCGAGAACGCGACCATGCCGGCCAAGACGCCGAGCGAGCCCTTGACCAGCAGCCAGGCGAAGCGCACCAGCCGGCCATAGGGGACCTTGCCGCCGCCCACCTCCATCGCCATCGGCGCGGCTTCGAAGTCACCGGCGCTCTTGGCCTCGATGGCCTCGGCCTTGGCGATGGTCATGGCGCGATGGATCCCTTTCCGCAGTCCTGGCACACATTATGCGGCCCGACGGCGCAATCGGGCAATTGCCTTGATCCCGCCGCGCGCGAAAACAAGAACGGGGCGCCCGGAGGCGCCCCGCCCTGTCGCAGGACGTTTCGTTGCGGCTTAGGCGCGGTACATGTACCGGCCGCAGGCGCAGTAGAAGTACTTGTAATAGTCGGTGTCGAGCACGACGCGGAACACGGCGCCGCAGCTGCAGCGATAGTACTTCCAGTAGGGATACTGGCCCTCGACTTCCTTCTCTTCCATCGGGCCCGGCTGCAGCGTACGCGCGATCTGGCCGGCGGGAATGTTCTTCGCGTCCGCTTCCGAGACGCGTTCGGGATCGATCACCTGGATATTGGCAGTCGCCATCTTTCGCTCCGTCTGATTGCCTCCGCCCACCCCACGACAGTTACGCACGGCCGCACCGGGACGGAGTTTCGGAGCGCGGAGGCGTCAAGCACGTTGCGCATTCTTACGGCGCTAAGTCGATAGATATACCGGCGTCGGCCGCAATAAAAGCGCTTGCTCTCAGGGCGTTCGCCCGCGCCTCCATCGGCTTTTTCGCCGATTCTAGGACGCTTTACGCGTCCAACGTGGGCCGAAGCTACGGGGCGCGTTCCGGCCCGGCTATGAACTAGATCACAGGGCAAATTTTCCCATAAGCGGGCCGGGGTCGGCCGCGCAGCGGCACCCGGCCGAAGAAAAAGTAGCGCCCGGAGGTAGAAAATCTGATTCGTCTTTCGCGGCGAGCGCACCAATTGACGGAGCGAAGCCATTCTCGTCTCCGCCAACAATTCTCGGAAGAAGACCATGAACGAAATCAACCCTGTTTCATCCGCGCGACGCATCGCGCGCGCGGCCGCGCTTTCCGCCAACGACAATTCCGCGCTGCGCTCGCTCGACGACGTCCGCGCTTCGATCAACTACCTCGTCCCCTCGGGCACGCGGCCGCGCGTCTATCAATACGATCCGCCGCCCGGCGTGCCGCCGCGCGCCGGCACATACGCCGAATATCCGGCGCTGGTGCGCAACGCGCGCGCATTTCCGGGCAAGCTCTCGCTCGACCGAGAGGGCTTTGCGCTCGTGCCGGCGCCGACGCCGTTGGCGGATTTTCGCGACGCCGCCGCGGTCAAGGCCGCCTATTATCCCGAGGTCGAGGCGGCGGTGCAGCGCGCCACGGGCGCGGCGCGCGTCGTCGTGTTCGATCACAATGTCCGCCACGCGCCGAGCGCCGTCGCGAGAAAGAACGGCGAGAAGGAGCCGGTCAAGCGCGCGCACAACGACTACACCGTGAAATCGGGCCCGCAGCGCGTGCGCGACCTCTTCGGCGACGAAGCCGAGGCGCTGCTCAAGCGCCGCTTCGCGATCATCAATCTTTGGCGGCCCATCTCGGGCCCGGTCGAGGAATCGCCGCTGGCGCTTTGCGACGCCGCGAGCATCGCGCCCGCCGATCTCGTGCCGACCGATCTCATCTATCGCGACCGCATCGGCGAAACTTACGCGCTCGCCCACAATCCGGCGCATCGCTGGTATTATTTTCCGCGCATGCGTGCCGACGAGGCCGTGCTCATCAAGTGCTACGACTCGGCCGAAGACGGGCGCGCGCGCTTCGCCGCGCACGGCGCCTTCGACGATCCGACCAGCCCGCCCAATGCCCGCCCGCGCGAAAGCATCGAGGCGCGGACGATCGCGTTCTTCTAAGCCGCACGCCGGGGGTCAGCCGGCGGCGGAAGCGGCGAAGTGCTTCAAGAGCGCCTTGATCTCGAACGGCCTGAGGTCGGGATAGAGGCCGACGAGCAGCGTGCAGAGCGCTGTCACCACCGGCGTCGCGAAACTCGTGCCGGATTTCGTCGTGTAGCCGCCGCCGACCACCGCGATGGTAATGTCCTCGCCGAGCGCGGTGAACTCGATCGTGTCGCCGGGATTGAAGACGAGCTTGAACGGCGAATCGAACCGGCCGATCTCGATGCCGATCGTGGAGGCATAGGCGGCGGGAAAGCCCACGTCGGGAAACGGGAAGTTACGCTTCGAGGCGACGAGTATCTGGTTCTGGAAGTAGGCCTTCTCGCAGAGCGGTATGAGCTGCGTGCTGAATTTTTCGGCCACCGCCAGCGACAGGTTGATGACGCGCCAGCGCCGCTCGAGCGCAAACCGGAGCCCGGCGATGACGCAGGCGGCGACGCCCTTGTTGCCGGGCTCGAGCACGCGGAGATCGTGCAGCCGCGCATTGGGCGCGAGACGCGCGATGATGCTGGCGACGCCCGTGCCGTGGCCGTAGGTATCGTTGTTGCTGCCGGCCGCGACTTCAGTGCGGGCGACGCCCTCGCCCTCGGGCCGGAAGTGAAACGCTTCGAAGACGCGGCCGGCGAGATCGGGATGGGTCGCGTCGATGCCGCTATCGAGAATCGCGACATCGACCGGCTGCAGCTTTTTCTCCGCAAGCCGGCTCAACTGCTCGTGAAACGCGGAAAGCACGGGGTCTTCGCTCATTGCGCCGGGCGAGACAGCGCCACGCCTTCCACCGCGGCCAAGAGATCCGCGACGGCGCGGAGGCGCGCCGGATCGCCGGAGACAAGCCGCCGCATCGAGGCGAGCACGCGGCGCTCGAGCTTGGCACGCTCGTTCTCTTCCTGCGGCGCCGCTGCTGTCCCTGACTCGTAGGCCGAGAGCCGGCGGCGCAAGTCGACCACGATGGCTGCGATCGCAGCGAAGCCGGCGTAGAGCCGCGCATCCTTGCTCGAGAAGCGCTTGCCGTCCTCGAAGCTCACCGCGGTCACGACGCCGACCAGCTCGTCGCCCGAGACCATCGGTGCGGCGATGACGGCGTCGGGCGTCGAGTCGTCGCCCTTGCGCTCCTTCTGCTCGACGTCCTTGAAGGTGGGCGCGCCGGTCTGCACTTCGAGCGTGGCGGCGGCGAGCCCGGTCAGGCCCGCACCGAGCGGCACCGCCTGGCCCCGCAGTTTCTTTTCCGATTCGGGGTCGCCGACCGTCATCGCGAAGCGAAGGACGTCGGCATCTTTGTCGTAGACCAGCAGCGAGCCCTCCTGCCCGCCCACGACTTCGCAGCCGAGCTCGATCAGCATACGCAGAATCTTCTCCTCGGGCGTGCTCGGAAGAATGCCGAGAAAACGGGAGAGGAGATGATCGGGCACGGATGCGGCGGGCGGGGACATGAGCGAGACACGGGCGCTTGGTGGGAGGGCGCACCGTACGCGGCGGCGGCGCCGAGCGCAATTTCGC
>JBKOUH010000409.1:0-6576 GCA_046723285.1 Pseudomonadota bacterium | reverse complement strand
TGTATAAGAGACAGGTCTTCATCTACGATTCGACCTACACGTCCGAGGAATATCCGCGCTATCGCGGCTGGGGCCATTCCACCTGGCAGGAAGGCGTGCGCCTCGCCGACGCGGCCAAGGTCAAGCTGTTCACCGTCTTCCACCACGCGCCCGAGCACGACGACGACACGATGGACGAGATCGCCGCCGCGGTGCGGCGCGCGCGCCCCGCGTCGACGATCGCGCATGAGGGGATGATCCTAAAGCCCTAAGGCACCCGCCAAGGTTCGGCACTTCCAGCCACGAAGACCACGAAAACCGAATGAGCGCGCGCAATCAGCGCGCTTTTTCATTTCCTCGCGGATTTCACGTCTTCGTGGTGAACCTTCACCGTGCCGCCGTTCAGCGCCGATCGGAAATACTCGGCGAGTTTCCTGAACTCCGCCTTCCGTGGCGACGAGGGGCGCCAAGCGAAGCCGATCTTGCGCTTGGCGGCGGGATCGTCGAGCGCCGAGGTCGTGATGCCGGTGCCTTTGGCGAGGCCGGCGTCGACCGCCATCTGCGGCAAGAGCGTGACACCCATTCCCCCGGCCACCATCTGCGTCAGCGTGTGGAGGCTCGCCGCCTGCAGACGCTCGCCGGCTGGCGCGCCTTCGGCGATGTGGCAGGCCGAGAGCGCGTGGTCGCGCAGGCAGTGGCCTTCCTCGAGCAGCGGCAGCGGCGCGCGCTGCAATTCCCCGGCATCGACGTGCGCATGGCCGGCGAGCGGATGGCCCGCCGGCGTCGCCAGCGGGAACGGATCGTCGCCAAGCTCCAGCGTCTCGAGATCGGGCGCGCGATAAGGGAGCGCGATCAGCGCGAGATCGAGTTCGCCGGCCTGAAGCCGCTCGAGCAGGCGTGCGGTCAAATCCTCGACGAGATGCAGCTTCAGCTTGGGATGCGTCTTCCGCACCCGCGTCAGCACCTTCGGCAGCAGGAACGGCGCCACCGTCGGAATCACCCCGAGCGAAAGCGGTCCGGAGAGCGGCTCGGCGGCCGCACGGACAAGATTCTCGTCGGCCAGGACGACTACCGCACGATGCCGGCGCGCCTGCGCATGAACGCGCTGGCCAAGCCCGGCGTCGAGAAGGCCGATTTCGAGCTCTGGTCGCTCGCCGTTTCGGCGGTGAACGGCTGCGGCATGTGCATCGAGTCGCACGAGAAGGTGCTGCGCGAGCACGGCGTCAGCCGCGAAGCGGTCTAGGCCGCCGTGCGCGTCGCCGCCGTCGTGCATGCCGTGGCCGTCACGCTCGAGGCCGAGACGATCGGCGTAGCGGAATTCGCCGCCGCCGCCTAACGTTCCCCTTCAATCGGAGGCTCTCATGAATGTAAAGGTCAACATCGGCATCAACGAGCCGAGCCGGAAGCAAATCGCCGAAGCGCTCGCCAAGCTGCTGGCCGACACCTACGTGTTCTACGGCAAGACCCACTCGTTCCACTGGAACGTCACGGGCCCGAATTTCCCGCAGCTCCACGCGCTGTTCGGCGCGCAGTACAATGAGTTCTGGACTTCGCTCGACGAAATGGCCGAGCGCATCCGCGCGCTGGGCGTGCTCGCGCCCGCGAGCGGCAAGGCGATGGCCGCCGCGATGGTCAAGGAGCTGATGGAGGGCCACGAAGCCGCGATCAAGACTGCGCGCCCGATCATCGAGCTCGCCCAAGCCGGCGGCGATGAAGGCACCGCGGACCTCGTCATCGGCCGCATCCAGGCGCACGAAAAGGCCGCGTGGATCCTGTGCGCGACGCTCGGTTGAGGCCTGCTCGGCCGCTACGCGACCGAACCGGGATCGCAATTGGCGCCGCAGACGAGGACGCCGACGCGCTCGTCCGGCGCGGGTGCGTAGGCGCCCGACAGCACCGCCGCCAGCGCCGCGGCGCCGCCCGGCTCGGCGACGATGCGGATCGCGCGCCAGAGCGCCTTCTGCGCCGCCACGATCGCCGCGTCATCGACGAGCACCACGCGCTGCACGAACTCTTTCGCGAGCGGTAGCATGAGCTCGCCGACGCGCCGGGCGCCAAGCGAATCGGCTGCGACGCCGCTCACTTCGACATCGACCGGCTCGCCGGCATCGAGCGCCGCCCAAAGTGCGCGGCTCGTGCGCGGCTCGACGCCGATGAGCTTCGTCCTGCCGCGATACCATGCCGCCATGCCGCCGATGAGGCCGCCGCCGCCGACCGCGACCAGCACGGTATCCACCTCCGGCGCCTGCTGTTCGAATTCGCGCGCGACCGTGCCTTGGCCAGCGAGGATCTCGGGCTGGTCGTAGGCGTGAAGCACCAGCGCCCCGGTCTCCGCCGCGCGCTTCTGGCTCGCGGCCAGCGCATCGCCGTAAACCTTGCCGACGATGTTCACGGCGGCGCCGAGCTCTTTCAAGCGCGCGACCTTGGCCGCGCTGATCACCTCGGGCACGAAGATCTCGGCGCGGTGGCCGAGCGTCTTGGCCGCGTGCGCAACCGCGATGCCGTGATTCCCGCCCGAGGCCGCGATCACGCCGGACTTCGGCACCGGCACGCCGAGCATGCGGCTGAAGGCGCCGCGAGGCTTGAACGAGCCCGCAACCTGCAGGCATTCGAGCTTCAGTGTCAGGGGTGCGGCGAGGCGCTCGAACGTGCCGCCCGCGAGCTCGATCACCGGCGTCTCGCGGACGCGCGCCGCGATGCGCGTCCACGCCGCCTCGATGTCGATCCGTCCGATCATGAGCTCCCCCTATATGCGCGATCCGGGCGCGGCGCATATTTCTTCGCGCGCCCCATAAGCGCAGCCATAACGGTGTCGCGCTCCGCGCGGTAGCGCGCCGATTTGGCCACGACGCGAAATCCGGCGCGGCGATAGACGACGTAGGCGGCGGCGTTGCGGTCGGAGACCGAGAGGCGGACCGCCGGCCCCGCGCGCCGCGCCGCTTCGGCCAGCGCCGCCGCCACCAGCGAAGCGCCGATGCCGCGGCGCTGGCGGCTCGGCTCCACGGCGACGCTTTCGACCCAGCTCTCGTTACGGCCAAGCTCGAGGTGGCAGAAGCCCACCGGCACGCCGTTGAGCTCGGCCGCCAGCACGGTGGCCTCTTCGCCGAACAGCGCGGCGATCTCGGCCCCGGTCAAGCGCACGAAAGACGGCGTACCGGCATACGCGCGGTTGTGAATGTCGGCGAGCGCGGCCGCGAGCGGGGCCGTCTCCTTGACGGCGCGGATCGTGAGCTCGTGCCGCAACTCCGGCATATCGGCATTCGCTTCATCGCACAGCATCTCGAGCTCGTTATCGAGCACGGCGAAGCCGCTCGCTTCGAGAAATCCCGCCATCGCCTCCCAGCGTTCGGGGCAAAGGCATTGCAGCAAGACCGCCTGCGGCGCGTCCATTTCGGCGATATGGCGCAAAAGTGCGCTGGCTATGCCCCGGCGCCGCCGCTCGGGCGCCACGACGATCCGGAAGTGGCGGATCCTAGGCGTTTCGTGATCGCGCAGCGAGGGCGTGGCGACGCCGGCGATCTCGTCGCCTTCGAGCGCCAGCCGGAAATCGCGTCCGCCGCGGTTTTGCGGCGCCGCCACGAAGCGCCGCCAATGCTCGGCCGAGATGGCGCCCACGACGGAATCGCGCTCGTGCGCGGCGGCGAAAAAAGCGGCGATGCGTTCGGAATCGGCTTCGCTGACGGGGCGGATCACGCGGGCCACGTGACGGCGCGCAGCGCCGCGAGCCATTCGGGCGGCAGGTTCACGCGCTTCAGCTCGAAATCGCCGCCGTCGCGGTGATCCTCGTCGACGAAGCGGGTCTCGCCCGTGGAGAGATCGATGGTCACCAGGCCGAAATGCATCGTCTGCATCGTCGCGGCCTGGAAGGTCTTGAGGCTCGCCGGCGCGCCCGCGTGGTTGTCGACGTGGCGCAGCGGCCGGTCGAAACGCCAGAAGACGTTGCCGATGGGGCCGAAGGCGCGATTGACCGCGTTGATCGCTTCGTCGGGCGACGCGAAGCGCAAGGCGCGCTCCTTTAGGTGTTCATCGAGGCGAAGAATTCCTGGTTGCTCTTGGTTTCCTTGATCTTGCCCATCAGGAACTCCATCGCGTCGGTGACGCCCATCGGCATCAGGATGCGGCGCAGCACCCACATCTTCTGCAACGTGGCCTGATCGACAAGCAGCTCTTCCTTGCGCGTGCCCGACTTGGTGATGTCGATCGAGGGCCAGGTGCGCTTGTCGGAGAGCTTCCTGTCGAGGATGATTTCCGAGTTGCCGGTGCCCTTGAACTCTTCGAAGATCACCTCGTCCATACGGCTGCCGGTGTCGATGAGCGCGGTCGCGATGATCGTGAGCGATCCGCCCTGCTCAATGTTGCGCGCGGCGCCGAAGAAGCGCTTCGGACGCTGCAGCGCGTTCGCATCGACGCCGCCGGTCAGCACCTTGCCGGAAGACGGCACCACCGTGTTGTAGGCGCGCGCGAGGCGCGTGATCGAATCGAGCAGGATCACCACGTCGCGCTTGTGCTCGACGAGGCGCTTGGCCTTCTCGATCACCATCTCGGCGACCTGGACATGGCGCGAGGCCGGCTCGTCGAAGGTGGAGGAGATCACTTCGCCTTTGACCGTGCGCTCCATGTCGGTGACTTCCTCGGGGCGCTCGTCGATGAGCAGCACGATGAGGTAGGCGTCCTTGTGGTTCCGCGCGATCGAATGGGCGATATTCTGCAGCATCACCGTCTTACCGGTGCGCGGCGGTGCCACGATGAGCGCGCGTTGGCCCATGCCCTGCGGCGTGATGATGTCGACGACGCGCCCCGTCTTGTCGCGATAAGTGGGGTCGTCGATCTCCATCTTGAACTTGCGGTCCGGATAGAGCGGCGTGAGATTGTCGAAATTGATGCGGTGGCGCACCGCATCGGGGTCGCCGAAATTGACCTTGTCGACCTTGAGCAACGCGAAGTAACGCTCGCCGTCCTTGGGCCCGCGGATCTGGCCCTGCACCGTGTCGCCGGTGCGCAGGCTGAAGCGCTTCACCTGGTTGGGCGAGACGTAGATGTCGTCGGGGCCGGGGAGGTAGTTGGCCTCGGGCGAGCGGAGAAAGCCGAAGCCGTCGGGCAGCACTTCGACGACGCCCTCGCCGTCGATGGTCACGTCCTTCAGCGCAAGCTGCTTCAGGATCGCGAACATCATGTCCTGCTTCCGGAGCGTCGAGGCGTTCTCGATCTCGAGGTTCTCGGCGAAGGCCAGCAGGTCGGCGGGCGATTTGGATTTGAGCTCGGCAAGCTTCATCGGCGGCTTATCGGGGCCGGACGGCTTGTCGGCGGGCTTTTCGGAGGGTTTTTCGGTGGTCTTTTCGAGTGTCATGGTTGGAATGCGAGTCTCTGGGGGAAACGAACGGGGGGAAGGAAAATGCGCGGCCCGTCACGAGGATGCGAAACGCATCGGAGGGCGGTGCGCGAGGCGCGAGGGTTGGCGTTATGCAGCCATGGCGGGCACGAGAGACGTGCGTTCCGGCCTTCTATTGCCGGTGCTTATGGCTGTCGGAGGAAGGCGCTCCCGCGCAGGCGGATGAAACCCGCACCAGAAGGAGCGGCAGTCTCATAGCAGAACTGGGATGCGAACGCAAAGGCTGCAAGAGGCGCCAACGAAGATTCCCCATAGCGCCGCACCGCAAGGGCGTTGCTTACGGCCAAATCGCCCAAGAGGCGATTTAGCGTCGGTAATTGGAGAGCGTCCACAGTACCGTTTTCGTAGGGTCAGAAAGAGACAATTAACGCTAGGCCGTGCGGCGCGCGCGTTCCGGCGCCAAGGTCTGGTTCAGCGCCGCGAAGAACGCGTCGTTGTCGTCGCGGAGGCCGATCGTCACCCTTATGTGGCGCTCGTAGCCGGGCGCTTTCACGGTTGAAATGGCAACGCCGTGCTGACGAATGGCCGCCTGGGCCGCTGCGCCCTCCATCGGCAGCGCGATCAACAGAAAGTTACCGGCGCTCTTTGTGCATTTGAGGCCGAGGCCTTCGACGCGTGTGCGCAAGCGCTCGCGTTCGGCCACGCACTCGTTGACGCGCGCCCACATGTAGTCCTGGTCCTCGAAGGCCGCGAGCGCCGCCGCCTGCGCGACGATGTTGAGGTTGAACGTGTTGCGCACACGATGAAACGCCTCGGCCAGCGCCGGCGAGCTCATGAATGCGTAGCCGACGCGCAATCCGGCCATGCCATAGGCCTTCGAGAAGGTGCGCATCACGAACCATGGACGCTTTACGCCCTTCAACTCGTCGAGCGCGTCGATGCCCCCGCCGGCGCGCGAGAATTCGTAATAGGCTTCGTCGACGGCGAGAATCGCGTGCGCAGGCAGGCTCGCCACCACATGCTTCAGCTCGTCCGCGGTGATGCCGAGGCCGGTCGGATTGTTCGGCGCGGTGAGCCAGAAGAGCCGCGTATCGGCGTCGACCGCGGCGAGTAGGCCTTCGATGTCGTGCGATCCGTCGGCCTTGACCGGTACGGCCTTGGCGGCCCCGCCGGCGATGCGGCTGCCCGCGCCCAAGCGCGGAAACGATGGCGTCGAGACCACGACATTGCGGCCCGGCTCGCAGAACGCGGTCGAGGAGAGCGTGATG
>JBKOUH010000357.1:0-3536 GCA_046723285.1 Pseudomonadota bacterium | reverse complement strand
GGTCAGGACACGTCGATCGCCGACCGCGAGAAGCTGCGCGAGGAGCTGGGACTCAAGGATCCCATCACTACGCGCTTCATCCGCTTCGTCGGCGACGCGGCGCAAGGCGAATTCGGACTCTCCTACCGCACCACCGAGCATGTCGGCCGCATGATCTTCGTGCGGATGCCGGCGACGCTCGAGCTCTCGTTTGTCGCCGCCGTCTTCGCCCTCGTTTTCGGCATCGCGATGGGCGTCTACACCGGCCTCTACCCGCGCCATTGGTTCAGCCGCCTGCTGCAGGCGATCTCGCTCATCGGAATTTCCCTGCCGACGTTTCTCATCGGCATCCTGCTCATCCTGTTCTTCGCGGTCACATTGCGCTGGCTGCCTTCGTTCGGCCGCGGCGATACCGTCGATCTCGGCGGCTGGACGACGGGTTTTCTCACCCTGACCGGGTTGCGCGCGCTCATCTTGCCGTCGATCACGCTCGGCCTCTTTCAGCTCACCTTGATCATGCGCATCGTGCGTTCGGAGATGCTTGAGGTGATGCGCACTGACTACATCAAGTTCGCGCGCGCGCGAGGTCTTAGCAACCGAGCGGTGCATTTCGGGCACGCGCTCAAGAACACGCTGGTGCCGGTCATCACCGTCACCGGGCTCCAGTTGGGCGCGATCATCGCTTTCGCGATCGTCACCGAAACGGTCTTCAGCTGGCCGGGCATGGGGCAGCTCTTCGTGCAGTCGGTGTTCTTCGCCGATATTCCGGTGATGTCGGCTTATCTTTTGCTGATCGCGTTCCTGTTCGTGCTGATCAATCTCATCGTCGATCTGCTCTACTACGCGGTCGACCCGCGCCTGCGCAGCGCGCAGTCCGCGATGAGGGTCCGCTAGCATGGCCGCGCGCACGGCCTTGGGCCGCTTGTTCGGCCGCGTCCGGCAAAGCGATCTTCTGTGGAGCTTTCGCTCCTCCAAGACGACAATGGTCGCCGGCGTCGTCGTCGGCGTGATGTTCCTCGCCTCGTTCCTGGCGCCGTGGATCGCGCCACAGGATCCCTACGACCCGGCCAGCCTCAGCTTGAGCGATGCGATGAAGCCGCCGGTGTTCAGCGACCGCGGCTTCTGGCTCTGCCCCGGCGGCTACGAGCTCAGGGAAGGCGCCTGCGCGGAGGAGGCAAAAGGCTCGTGGCAATTCCCGCTCGGCACAGACGATCAGGGCCGCGATTTGCTGTCGACAATTCTCTACGGCACACGCCTGTCGCTGGTGGTCGGCTTTGCCTCCATCGCGCTGGCGATGGTCCTCGGCATCGGCCTCGGTCTCTTGAGCGGCTATGCCGGCGGGGCGCTCGATGCGTTCCTCATGCGCGTGGCCGACGTGCAGCTTACCATTCCCGCCATTCTCATCGCGCTCACGCTGGACGGCATCGTGCGCGGCATCGTCTCGACCCAGCGCCACGAGGAGATCGCCCTCTTCGTCATCGTGTTCTCGATCGGGCTTTCGCTCTGGGTGCAGTTCGCGCGCACGGTGCGCGGCTCGGTCATGGTCGAGCGCACCAAGGACTACGTCGCGGCGGCGCGCATCATCGGCGTCTCGTCCGGCGGCATCATGCTGCGCCACATCCTCCCCAACACGCTGGGGCCGGTGTTCGTGATCTCCACCATCAACTTGGCGGTGGCCATCATCACCGAGGCGACGCTCTCGTTCCTCGGCGTGGGCCTGCCGCCGACGCAGCCCTCGCTCGGCACGCTGATCCGCGTGGGCAACGACTATCTTTTCTCGGGCGAATGGTGGATCACGGTGATGCCGGGCATCGCACTCGCGGTGCTGATCCTCGGCGTCAACCTCTTGGGCGATTGGCTCCGCGACGCCCTCAACCCCAAGCTCCGGTAGGGCGATGGCTCTTCTCGAAGTGCGCGATTTGCGGGTGGAGATCCCGACGCGGCGCGGGCTGCTGACGATCCTCGACGGCGTCTCGTTCGAGATCGCGCAGGGCGAGGTGCTGGGCCTCGTTGGCGAATCGGGCGCGGGCAAATCGATCTCGGGCCTCGCCATCATCGGCCTGCTCGAGCCGCCGGCGCGCATCGCGGGCGGCACGGTCACGCTCGATGGCCGGCGCATCGACAATCTGCAGCGCGAGGAAATGCGCAAGATCCGCGGCGCGCGAATCGGCACGATCTTCCAGGACCCGCTCACCTCGCTGAACCCGCTCTACACGATCGGCCGCCAGCTCGTTGAAACCATCCAGACCCACACCCACCTCACCAACCGCCAGGCCGAGGCGCGCGCGGCCGATCTCCTGAAGCAGGTCGGCATCCCGGCCGCCGAGAGCCGGTTGAACGCCTATCCGCACGAATTCTCGGGCGGCATGCGCCAGCGCGTCGTAATCTCGCTGGCGCTCTGTGCCGAGCCGGTGCTGGTCATCGCCGACGAGCCCACCACGGCGCTCGACGTTTCGATCCAGGCGCAGATCATCGCGCTGTTGAAGCGGCTCTGCCGCGAGCACCGCACCGCGGTGCTGCTGATCACGCATGACATGGGTGTCATCGCGGAAACGGCCGACCGCGTTGCGGTCATGTATGCGGGGCGCATCGCCGAGATCGGCCCGGTCGGCGCGGTCGTGAACCGTCCGAAGCATCCCTATTCGGCCGGCCTCATGGGCTCGATCCCGACCGTCGAGCGCCGCCTCGACAAGCTGCCGCAGATCAAGGGCGCCATGCCGCGTCCGGGCGCGGTGCCGCATGGCTGCGCCTTCGCGCCGCGCTGTGGCTACTCGCGCGATCTCTGCCGCGCCGAGCGCCCTGAGCTCTACGCGACCGAGGAGACGAGGAGCGCCTGCTTCCAATACGACAAGCGGTGGGAGAAGGCGCATGCCTGAAGCCGGCCGCCTGCCCGAGAAGCCGGCCGCCGAAGCCGGCCGCCCGCTGCTCGAAGTCGAGAACCTCGCGCGCTACTTCCGTGTCATGGCGCCGTGGGTCGAGCGCCTGCTCGGCGGCAAGCGCCCGAAGATGCTGAAGGCGGTCGACGGCGTCAGCTTCGCGATTCCGACCGGACGCACGCTTGCCATCGTCGGCGAATCGGGCTGCGGCAAGTCCACGGTCGCGCGGCTCGTGGCCGGGCTCTACCGGCCGACCGACGGGACGATCCGTATCGACGGCCTCGATGCCGTCCACGCCAAGAACGCCGCCGAGCGCCGCCACATCCGCCGCCAGCTCCAGATGATCTTCCAGGATCCGATGGCGAGCTTGAATCCGCGCTGGCGCGTGCGCGACATCATCGCCGAACCGATCCGCGCCTTCGGTCTCGTCAAGAGCCGCACCGAGATCGAGCGCCAGGTGGCCGAGCTTCTGACCCATGTCGGCCTCGCGCCCATCGACGGCGAGAAATTTCCCCACGAATTCTCGGGCGGCCAGCGCCAGCGCATCTCGATCGCGCGCGCGCTTTCGAGCCGGCCGCGGCTTCTGCTCTGCGACGAGCCCACCTCGGCGCTCGACGTCTCGGTGCAGGCACAGATCCTGAACCTGATGCGCGATCTCCAGCGTGAGATGGGCCTCACCTA
>JBKOUH010000536.1:0-4049 GCA_046723285.1 Pseudomonadota bacterium | reverse complement strand
GGATGATGATCCCGAGCGGGAGGTAGACGGTGACGAGCTTCCGCGGCAGGCGCTCCAGATAGCGCATGCCCTCCGATTCGTCGGTCAGCGCCTGATGGGCGGCCGGCGGCGCGTGGAGAATCTTGGGCAGGTCAGTCATTGGCCTCTCCGTGCTGCCATTTCCGGCGCTGCAGGCCGAACCACGAGATAAGGATGCAGGCGAGCAGGAACGGGATCATCGCGGTCGAGATCGCGGCCCCTTCGCCGATCTTGGAGCCGAGGATCGCGCGATTGTAGGAGAGCGTCGCCATCAGCTCGGTGGCGCCGGCGGGCTGGCCGTTGGTCAGCACCTTGATGAGCTGAAAATCGGTGAAGGTGAACAGCACCGAGAAGGTCATCACCACGGCAATGATCGGCGTCAGCAGCGGATAGGTGATGAAGCGGAACATCTGCCAGCGCGAGGCGCCGTCGATGGTGGCGGCCTCGTAGAGCGAGGGCTGGACGGTCTGGAGGCCGGCCAGCAGCGTGATCGCGATGAACGGCACGCCGCGCCAGACATTGACGAAGATGACCGACCAGCGCGCGTTCCACGCGTCGCCGAGGAAGTCGACGTTGGCTTTGATGAAGCCCATCTGCCGCAGCGACCACGAGACGATCGAGAATTGCGGATCGAAGATCCACCAGAACGCGATCGCCGAGAGCACGGTCGGCACGATGAACGGGATGAGCACGATCGCGCGGATGACGGCGCGGAACGGCAGGTGATTGTTGAGCAGGATCGCGAGATAGAGGCCGATCGCGAATTTCACCGCGCTGGCGACGATCGTGTAGAACAACGTGTTGAACACCGCGAGCAGGAATTTCGAGTCGTCGACCAGCCACTCGTAGTTCTCAAGGCCGATAAATTCGCCGGGCCGGCCGATGCGCGCGTCAGTGAACGAGAGCCAGATACCGAGGCCGAGCGGGTAGGCAAGGAAAAGGACGAGGAATGCCGCGGCCGGCATCATGAACCAGAAGGCCAGCCAGCCGCGGTTTACCTTGAGGCGCGACCACGCCGAAGGCGCGGCCATCGCCGGTGCCGGTTCGCGGATGACGGCTTCGGGCATCGGGCGGTTCCCGTCTAGGGCAGGGGCAGGTCGCGCCGGCGCGGCGAGCGTTGCGCCGCGCCGACGGACCGTCGTTCGGCTCAGCGATAGATTCGCTTCGCTTGGCGTTCGGCGACGTCGATCGCCTCCTTGACCGTCGTGCGCCCGGTGCAAACCGAGGCGAACATGTCGAGGACGAGGAAGTCGGCCAGCGCCGACGCCGCGCGTTCGCCGACAGACCCGAGCCCGCCCGCCGTCAGCGTGCGTCTCCCGACTTCGCGGACGATGGTGAGCTTCGGGTCGGAGGTCCAGACCGGGTTCTTGTCGTAGTAGTTGAGCGGATGGGTGATGTAGCCCACGGCGCCCACCAGCCACTTGTCGTAGTTCTCCGCCTCGAGGGCAAAGGCCATGAAGGCCTTGGCCGCCTGCGGGAACTTCGAGTACCGCATCGCCATCATCGGATAGCAGATGTGGAACTCGGTCGGCTTGCCGACGGGGCCGATCGGCCAGAGCGCGTGGTTGGTGTCGGCGGCGAGCTCCTTCATCTTCGGATTCTTGTCGGCGTCCGCCTTTTCCGCCGCGTAGATCGAGACGCCGTTGTTCGTGAGCGAAAGCTCGCCGGCCAGGAACGCCTTGTTGTTGAACGAGTCGTTCCACGACGCGGTGCCGGGAATGAAGGTCGCGTAGAGCTGCTGCGCGTAGGCGAGCGCCTTCTCGGTCTCGGGCGACTTGATGATCACCTTGTCCTTGGCGTCGACGAGGTTGCCGCCGAACGCCCAGAGGCACCAATGCACCCAGGCATTGCCGTCACCCGAGGCGCGGCCGAGCGCCATGCCACCGGGCGTGTTCTTGGCTTTCAAGCCCTTCATCAGCTCGAGGAAGCCGGCGGTGTCCTCTGGAATTTTCTGGAAGCCCGCCGCCTTGATCTGGCTCTCGCGGTAGTTGATGACGTTGCCGTTGTAGCCCATCGGGATGGCGATCCATCGGTTGCCCGATTTGCCGTAGGTGATCGCGCTCGGGGCCCAGCCGCCATACTTCTTGCCGAGATAGTCGGCGACGTCGGTCACGTCGATGACCTTGGTCGGGAAGAGATGCGGCAGCGAGTAGAGGCCCCAAAAGAGATCGGGGCCTTGGCCGGTGTTGGCCGCGACCGAAGCCTTGGGCTGCACGTCGTCGAGCGATTCGTTCAACACCGAAACCGCGACGCCGGTCGCCTTGGTGAAGGCGGCGACGAGCACCATGAACGCGTCTTCCTCGGACTGAACGAAGCGCTTCCAGCGCAGGAGCTGGAGCTTGGCGCCTTTCTCGGGCTTCCATGGCGCCGTTTGCGCCCAGGCCTTGGCGAAATCGAACAGGCCGGTTTGCGACAGCGCCCCGACTGCGCCGGCCGCGGCGGCGCCCTTCAAGACCGAACGGCGATTCACGTGCGTCATTAGCGTTCCTCCTGTTGTCGCGGAAAGCCGCTGACCGGCCCTCCTGTTATCGTCCCTCGCGTCGTTCCTCGTCGTCTTTCGGAGGCTTGAGCCTCCGCTCCAGGGGCGGCTTCGCCCCTCGATCTCTCGAACTCAATTGATGCGCCGGCCGGTCTCCTCGTCGAAGAGATGCACCAGCGCTGCATCGGGCTTGATGCGGAGCGTGGCGCCCGGCTCGGCCGCGATGCGCTCGCGGAATACGCACACCATCTCCTGCCCGCAGCATTCGACCACGACCTGGGTCTCCGAGCCGGTCGGCTCGATGACGATCACCTTGGTCGACACGCCGTCGTCGGCGACCTTCACATGCTCGGGCCGGATGCCGTAGCTGGCGCGGCCGGTGCGCGCCCCGTTGGCGAGCGGCAGCGCGACGCCGCCGTCGGCCACGAAGCGCCCGCTCTCGATGCGGCCCTTGAAGAAGTTCATCGCCGGAGAGCCGATGAAGCCCGCGACGAAAAGATTGGCCGGCCGGTCGTAGAGATCGAGCGGCTCACCGATCTGCTCGACGATGCCGTCGTGCATGACGACGATCTTGTCGGCCATCGTCATCGCCTCGATCTGGTCGTGCGTGACGTAGACGGTCGTCGTCTTGAGCCGCTGGTGCAGGGCCTTGATCTCGGTGCGCATGGCGACGCGGAGCTTGGCGTCGAGGTTCGACAGCGGCTCGTCGAAGAGAAAAACCTGCGGATCGCGCACGATGGCGCGGCCCATCGCCACGCGCTGGCGCTGGCCACCCGAAAGCTGGCGCGGGAAGCGCGCGAGGAACGGCGTCAGGCCGAGGATCTCTGCCGCGCGCGCCACGCGCTGCTCGATCTCGGCCTTGTTGGTGCCGCGCAGCCGCATCGAGAAACCCATATTGGCCGCGACGGTCATGTGCGGATAGAGCGCGTAGTTCTGGAACACCATCGCCACGTCGCGTTCCTTGGGCGGCAGCTGGTTCACGACGCGGTTGCCGATGCGGATCTCGCCGGCGCTGATGTTCTCGAGCCCCGCGATCATGCGCAGCAACGTGGACTTTCCGCAGCCCGAGGGGCCGACGAGCACCACGAACTCGCCGTCGTCGATCTCGACGTTGACGCCGTGGATCACGGCGTGGGCGCCGAATGCCTTCTTCACGTCGCGGATGGCAACCGAGGCCATGGCCTAGCTCCGCGCCGCGCGCAGGCGCTTCGGCAGCGTGCGCGGCAGCGGCCGCGCGAACGTGCGCGCCGGCGTGCGGCCGTTCACATGCGCGATGCGCTCCGAGGCGACCAGCGGCCAGTCGCGCTCATATTCCTTCGCCACGCGGTCGAGATGCTTCTGCATCGCGGCCTTGGCGCCGCCGGGGTCGCGCGCCGTCAGGGCTTTCAAGATGCGTTCGTGATCGGCGATCGAGCGCGAGCGCACGCCGTCGGTGACGGTGTGGCGCAAGAGGCCCGCGTAAACCGGCGACGCGCGCAGATCCCACAGCATATTCACGACCGACGCCAGCACCGAATTGTGCGTCGCCTCGGCGATACGCACGTGATAGAGG
>JBKOUH010000381.1:0-1506 GCA_046723285.1 Pseudomonadota bacterium | reverse complement strand
GGGCCGAGCTTTTCGCTCATGCCCCACTCGGTCACCATCTTGCGCGCGAGATTGGTGGCCTGGCGGATGTCGTCGGAGGCGCCGGTGTTGAGGTGCTCGTGGCCGTAGATGAGCTGCTCGGCGACGCGTCCGCCGAAGCACATCGCGATCTTGGCCTCGCACCACTTCAAGCTGTGGCTCAAGCGGTCGCGCTCGGGCAACGACATCGTGACGCCGAGCGCGCGGCCGCGCGGGATGATCGTGATCTTGTGCAAGGGATCGCCGGCCGGCATCTCCATCACGACGAGCGCGTGGCCGCCCTCGTGATAGGCCGTGGCCTGCCGCTCCTCGTCGGTCATGACCATCGAGCGCCGCTCGGGGCCCATCATGACCTTGTCCTTGGCGTCTTCGAACTCGCGCATGGCGACGACGCGCTTGTTCTTGCGCGCCGCCAATAGCGCGGCTTCGTTGACGATATTGGCGAGGTCGGCGCCGGAGAATCCAGGCGTGCCGCGCGCGATGACCGCAGGATCGACGTCGGGCGCCAGCGGGACTTTGCGCATGTGGACGCGCAGAATCTTCTCGCGGCCGACGACGTCGGGATTGGGCACCACGACCTGGCGGTCGAAGCGGCCGGGGCGGAGGAGAGCGGGGTCGAGCACGTCGGGGCGGTTGGTGGCTGCGATGAGGATCACGCCTTCGTTCGCCTCGAAGCCGTCCATCTCGACGAGCAGTTGGTTGAGCGTCTGCTCGCGCTCGTCATTGCCGCCGCCGAGGCCGGCGCCGCGATGGCGCCCGACCGCGTCGATTTCGTCGATGAAGATGATGCAAGGGGCGTTCTTCTTGCCCTGCTCGAACATGTCGCGCACGCGGCTGGCGCCGACGCCGACGAACATCTCGACGAAGTCCGAACCCGAGATCGTAAAGAACGGCACGTTGGCCTCGCCGGCGATCGCGCGCGCCAACAGCGTCTTGCCGGTGCCCGGAGGCCCGACCAGCAGCACGCCCTTCGGAATCTTGCCGCCGAGGCGCGTGAATTTCTGGGGATCGCGCAGGAACTCGACGATCTCCTGCACTTCCATCTTGGCTTCTTCGACGCCGGCGACGTCCTCGAACGTGACGCGGCCCTGGCGCTCGGTGAGCAGGCGCGCGCGCGATTTGCCGAAGCCCATGGCGCGGCCGGTGCCCGATTGCATCTGGCGCATGAAGAAAATCCACACCGCCACGATGAGGATGATCGGCAGCCACGAGACGATCATCGACAGCAACGGGTGCATGCCCTTCTCGGGCGGCACGGAGCGCACGTCGACCTTGTTCTTGATCAGGCGGTCGACGAGCTGCGGGTCGTCAGGCTTGTTGACGCGGAAGATGCGGCCGTTCTGGAGCTGGCCGCGCAGCGTCGTGCCCTGGATGGTGACGGTCTTCACCTGGCCGGCCTCGACCTGGGCGATGAAGTCGGAATAGGTGAGCTCGTGACCGTTCTCGCGCGTCGAAGAGCCTTGGAAGAGGCTGTACAGAGCCACCAGC
>JBKOUH010000239.1:0-2883 GCA_046723285.1 Pseudomonadota bacterium | reverse complement strand
ATCTTGCACTCTTCCGGCGTGATGATGCCGGGGCAGTTCGGGCCGATCAAGCGCGTGCCGGTGTCGGTCAAGGCGCGCTTCACCCGGATCATGTCGATGACCGGGATGCCCTCGGTGATGCAGACGATGAGCGGCATCTCGGCCGCGATCGCTTCGAGAATCGCATCGGCGGCGAAAGGCGGCGGCACGTAGATGACCGTGGCGTTGGCGCCCGTGGCGGCCACGGCCTCGGCGACCGTGTCGAACACCGGCAAGTCGAGATGGCGGGTCCCGCCTTTGCCGGGCGTCACGCCGCCAACCATCTTGGTGCCGTAGGCAATCGCCTGCTCGGAATGGAAGGTGCCTTGGGCGCCGGTGAAGCCCTGGCAGATGACCTTCGTGTTCTTATCGACGAGTACGGCCATCTCAGGCGGCCTCCTTGACGGCCTTGACCACTTTTTCTGCGGCGTCGGCGAGATTGTCGGCCGAGAGGATCGGCAGGCCCGACTCGGCGAGGATCTTCTTGCCGAGCTCGACATTCGTTCCTTCGAGCCGGACCACCAGCGGCACGTGAAGAGCCACTTCGCGCGCGGCGGCGACGACGCCCTCGGCGATCACGTCGCAGCGCATGATGCCGCCGAAGATGTTGACGAGAATGCCTTCGACGTTCGGGTCGGAGAGGATGATCTTGAAGGCGGCGGTGACGCGCTCCTTCGTGGCGCCGCCGCCGACGTCGAGGAAGTTCGCCGGCGCGCCGCCGTAGAGCTTGATGATGTCCATCGTCGCCATGGCGAGGCCGGCGCCGTTGACCATGCAGCCGATGTTGCCGTCGAGCTTCACGTAGTTGAGCGAGTATTTGGCGGCTTCGAGCTCGGTCGGGGCTTCCTCGTCCTCGTCGCGGAGCTGCTCGATGTCGGCGTGGCGATAGAGCGCGTTGTCGTCGAAGTTCATCTTAGCGTCGAGCGCCACGACCTCGCCCTTGCCGGTGACGATCAAAGGATTGATCTCGAGCAGGCTCGCATCGAGTTCGTTGAACGCCTTGTAGAGCCCCTGCAGCAGCTTCGTCGCCGACTTCACCTGGTCGCCCTCGAGCTTCAAGCCGTAGGCGACGCTGCGGCAATGATGGCCCTGGAGGCCGGTCGCGGGATCGACGGCGACGGTCATGATCTTCTCGGGGTGCTTGGCCGCCACCTCTTCGATGTCCATGCCGCCCTCGGTCGACGCGATGATGGTGACGCGGCTGGTCGCGCGGTCGATGAGCATCGAGAGATAGAGCTCGCGCTTGATGTCGGCGCCGTCTTCGACGAAGACGCGCTTCACTTCCTTGCCCGCGGGCCCGGTCTGCTTGGTGACGAGCGTGTGGCCGAGCATCCTCGCGGCGTTCGATTTCACGTCGCCGATGGATTTCACGACGCGGACGCCGCCCTTGCCGTTGGGATCGTCCTTGAAGCGCCCGGCGCCGCGGCCGCCGGCGTGAATCTGCGATTTCACGACCCAGACCGGGCCGCCCAGCTCCTTGGCCGCCGCTTCGGCCTCGGCCGGCGTGTAGGCGACCTTGCCGCGCGGCACGGCGACGCCGAATTTCCGCAGCAGGTCCTTCGCTTGGTATTCGTGGATGTTCATGTGCCCCGTCCGCGTGCCGCGTTACGCTGCCGCCAGCATCTTCTTGGTGAGATCGACGAGGCCTTTGACGGCGCTCACCGAGTGGTCGAACATTTTCTTCTCCTCGGCATCGAGCGCGATCTCGACGATCTTCTCGACGCCGCCGGCGCCGATGACCACCGGCACGCCAACGTAAAGGCCGTTCACGCCGTATTGGCCGGTGAGATAGGCGGCGCAGGGCAAGAGGCGCTTCTTGTCCTTGAGAAACGACTCGGCCATCGTGATCGCCGACGCGGCGGGCGCGTAGAACGCCGAGCCGGTCGTCAAGAGGTTCACGATCTCGGCGCCGCCGTCGCGCGTGCGCTTGACGATGGCGTCGAGCTTTTCCTTGGTCGTCCAGCCCATCTTGACGAGATCGGGCAGCGGGATGCCGGCGACCGCCGAATAGCGCACCAGCGGGACCATCGTGTCGCCGTGGCCGCCCAGCACAAAAGCGCTCACGTCCTCGACCGAGACTTTGAATTCCTCGGCGAGGAAGTGGCGGAAGCGGGCCGAATCGAGCACGCCAGCCATGCCCACGACCATGTTGGGCTTGAAGCCGGTGACGTCCTTCATCGCGCCCACCATCGCGTCGAGCGGGTTGGTGATGACGATGACGAAGGCGCCGGGCGCGTTCTCGCGGATGCCCTTGCCGACCGCGGCGATGACCTTGGCGTTGATACCGATGAGATCGTCGCGGCTCATGCCGGGCTTGCGCGCCACGCCGGCCGTCACGATGCACACGTCCGCGCCCTTGATGTCGGCGTAGTTCGATGTGCCTCGATAAGAGGCATCGTAGCCCTCAACGGGACCGGCTTGCGCGATATCGAGCGCCTTGCCCTTGGCGAGGCCTTCGGCGTCGGGGATGTCGAGCACGACGATGTCGCCGAGCTCTTTCATGCCGGCGAGGAGCGCGAGCGTGCCGCCGATCTGGCCGGCGCCGATGAGGGCAATCTTCTTGCGAGCCATGGAATTTCCCAGTGCGTCTGATGTGATTTTCCGGCGCCGGGAAAGGCGCCGCGGGCGAGCGAAAAGCGGCGTTTCGCCGGCTCCGGGCGGGGGCCTCGGCGCGGCGGAAAACGCGGCCGGATGAAGCGGATAGACGGCCGCGCCCTCTAGCGCGAAACGGCCCACCGGGCAAGGGGACATGGGGGCACAGTGTGCCCGAGGCACAGTGTGCCCGGGGAACGGCCGCAAGCGATCCGATCCCGTACGGGACTAATACCCGCGCGCCGGATCGACCACGTTCATCAACGCTTCTCC
>JBKOUH010000334.1:0-7240 GCA_046723285.1 Pseudomonadota bacterium | reverse complement strand
GGTGATCACGCAGGCGCTCCCGCCGGCCGGCGCTAGCGCCGAGCCGGCCCCAATACGGTTAGTCTAGCACGAAGCTGACCAGGGCCGACAGCCGAAGCCGCTCCTGGTCAAGGTTTCGGTCGGTGGCGGGCAAGACCGGACCGGACCTTTGCGCTCCCATCGCGAATCGCAGCGCGGCTTGGTTCCGCGCGGAGCAGCAGGGAGAGCCTCCATGTCGAAAACCCGGAAACCCGTCCTCGGCGGCCGCGACAAGGTCAAGGTCGCCATCGCCCAGATCTCGCCCGTGTATCTTGACCGCGACGCCTCGCTCGAGCGGGCGGTTTCCGCCATCGGCGAAGCCGCGCGCAACGGCGCCGAGCTGGTCCTGTTCAGCGAGGTCTGGCTCTCGGGCTACCCGTTTTGGACGGACGGCTGGGATTCGAACATTCCGGCCTGGGTCGGCAGCCGCGTGATGTTCCGCGACGCCGCCGTGGTCGTGCCGAGCGAGGACACCGACCGCATCGGCGCCGCCGCGCGCCAGCACAATGTCTACGTCGTGATGGGCTGCAACGAGATCGATCCGCGCCCCGAGAGCGACACGATCTACAACACGCTGTTGTTCTTCGGCCGCGACGGCGCGCTCATGGGCAAGCACCGCAAGCTGATGCCCACCTTCTCCGAGCGCCAGTTCTGGGGCATGGGCGACGGCCACGACATCCGCGTGTTCGATACCGACATCGGCCGCATCGGCGGCCTCATCTGCGGCGAGCATTTGATGACGCTCGCGCGCGCATCGATGATCGCCGAGGGCGAGGACATCCACGTCGCAGTGTTCCCCGGCGCCTTCGCGCTTCACACGGGGCCGAAACTCGTCGAGCTCGATACGACCGGCGCGTTCTGGGGCCATTTCTCGGTGCGCGCGCACGCGTTCGAGGCCGGCGCGTTCGTGCTCTGCGCCTGCGGGATCCAGGACCCCAAGGACATCGCCGACGCCTTCCCGCACAAGCAGACGATGAACATCGGCTACGCGCAGGGCGGCAGCTCGATCATCGCGCCGATCGGCGTTCCGCTGGTCGAGCCCACTTTCGGAAATAAGATGATCTACGCCGAGCTCGAAGCGTGGATGCCCAAGGCGTTCTCGGCGATCATCGACACGATCGGCCATTACGGCCGGCCCGACGTCTTCAAGCTGCTCATCCGCCAGGACGAGTGGCGCGAAGCCGGCTCGCGGGGGGCACGCGTCACCGTCGCGCTCGCCGATCAGCTGAAGCGTTCGGCCGAGAAGCACGACGTCGACGAGAAGAAGGTGCTGAGCGCCGTCGAACGCATGGCCGAAGCGGCTGACTAGCGTCGGGTCAGGCAGGGACGCACGGCTCCGCGCCCCTGCCTCGGCCACCTCTCCGGCGTGCGGCGCGCGATTGCGCGGCAACCGCGAATGGCTTCAAATGCCGCGCATCTCCGCGGAAGGAAATCATGCGCGTCTGTCTCGTGCTTGCCCTCGTCGCCCTGCCGGCCGTGGCAGCGGCGGAGCCGACGCTGACCTGCGGCTTCGAGGACAACAAGACCAAGGTCGTCGTCGTCAACGACAGCGACAAGAACAAGCAGTGCAACTATGCCTGCCACTACCGGATCGAAGGTGGCTCGGCCTCGATCTCCGGCTCGACCGGCGTCAAGGCCGGCGAAACCAAGACCGTCGACGAAGACACGCATCGCGGCAAAGTCGCCGGCGTGCGCGAACAATCGCTGAAGTGCGAATGACGATCGCCACGGCGCGCGCCCTGGGCGGCGGCGTCTTCGAGACGCACACCGGCGTGATCGTCAGACTGCCGTGCCGACGAGCGCACCGATGCCGGCGGTCAAGCCCATCGCGAGCGCGCCCCAAAAGGTCACGCGCAGCATCGCCTTCACGACATTCGCGCCGCCCGCGCGCGCGCCGACCGCCCCGAGAAGGGCGAGAAAGAGAAGCGACGCGATCGAGACGACTGGAACAAGCGCGGACCGGGGCAAGATCAGCACCAGCACGAGCGGCAGCGCCGCGCCGACCGCGAACGTCGCCGCCGAGGTGAGCGCCGCTTGCAGCGGCCGCGCGGCGGTCGCTTCCGAGATGCCGAGCTCGTCGCGCGCGTGGCTGCCGAGCGCGTCTTTTGCCATCAGTTGCTCGGCGACGCGTCGCGCGAGGTCCGGTTCGACGCCACGCTGCACGTAGATCTGGGCGAGCTCCGCGTGCTCGAAGGCGGGCTGGCGCGCGAGCTCCGCCCGCTCGCGGGCAAGGTCGGCCTTTTCGGTATCGGATTGCGAGCTGACCGAAACGTATTCGCCGGCCGCCATCGACAGGGCGCCGGCGACCAATCCGGCGACGCCCGCGATCAAGATCGCGGCACTGGTGCCGGACGCGGCCGCCACACCGAGGATCAAACTCGCGGTCGAGACGATGCCGTCATTGGCCCCGAGCACGGCGGCCCGGAGCCAGCCGATTCGGGATACGAGATGAATCTCGGCGTGCAGGCGGCTCATGCATTGCTCCCCGACGAAGGAAGCACGCACCCTCGATCACCGCGTTGATCTGCGTCAACGCGGATTTGCCGCAAGCTCCGCCCACGACCGGATCGGGTCTTACGACGCGTCGATGTGCTGCTCGACCACGCGCTGCTTGATCGCCTTCTGCAGCTTCTCGAACGCGCGCACTTCGATCTGGCGCACGCGCTCGCGGCTGATGCCGAATTGCTGCGAGAGGTCCTCGAGCGTCAGCGGCTCGTCGCGGAGGCGCCGCTCGGCGAGGATGTGGCGCTCGCGCTTGGTCAGGCCCTTCATCGCCTCTTCGAGCAGCTGGCGGCGGACCTTGGTCTGCTCGGCTTCGGCCGTGACCTCTTCGGGGTCCGGGCGCTCGTCGACGAGCCAGTCCTGCCATTCCATGTCGCCGCCGTCGGAGCGCACGGGCGCGTTCAGCGAATGGTCGGGCGCGGCGAGGCGGCGGTTCATCTGCACCACCTCGTCTTCGGTCACATTCAACTGCTTCGAGATATGCTTGACCTTCTCGGGCGGCAGATCGCCCTCCTCGACGTGGCGCAGCTTGGCCTTGAGCTTGCGCAGGTTGAAGAACAGCTTCTTCTGCGCCGCCGTCGTGCCGAGCTTCACCAGCGACCACGAGTGCAGGATGTATTCCTGGATCGAGGCGCGGATCCACCACATCGCGTAAGTGGCGAGGCGGAACCCCTTGTCGGGGTCGAAGCGCTTCACCGCCTGCATCATCCCGACATTGCCTTCGGAGACGAGCTCGGCCACCGGCAGGCCGTAGCCGCGGTAGCCCATGGCGATCTTCGCCACGAGGCGGAGGTGAGAGGTTACGAGTTTGTGGGCAGCCGCGAGGTCGCCATGCTCGCGCCAGCGCTTGGCGAGCATGAACTCCTCGTCGGGCTTCAGCATCGGAAATTTGCGGATCTCCGCCAGATAGGAGGAGAGATTGCCGCCGCCTCCGATGGCCGGAATGGCCGCGAGCGGCGCCGCAACTGCAGTCGTCGTCATGGTTCCCTCGTCTTTTGTCCCGCGGCACCCGGTCCTTCAGTGGCCCCGTGGCGCGCGTACGCTAACTTACATGGCCCCGCGCGTGCTTGATTTCAATCAACGTCCAAGTCTAACAGCCAATTACGGCGCTTTTTCGAGCTCCCCCAAGCTCTTGAGGAGATTGGAGAAATCGGCCGGCGCCGGGGCCTCGAAGCGAAGCCTGGCGCCGCTCGCCGGATGGTCGAAGCCGAGCACCGCGGCATGCAGCGCCTGGCGCTTGAAACCGTCGACAATCTTACGCACGGAGGCCGGCAAATCCGGCGTGGCCCGGTGTCGCGCCCGGCCGTACACGGGATCCCCCACGACCGGGTGGCCGATATGGGCCATGTGGACGCGGATCTGGTGCGTGCGCCCGGTCTCGAGCCGGCATTCGACGAGGCTGGCCGCCGCGGCACGTGTGCCGACCGCGAAGGCGCGGACGACGCGGTAGCGCGTCGCCGCCGCCCGGCCGCCGCGGCGGAGCACCGCCATCTTCTTCCGGTCGCGCGGGCTGCGCCCGATTGCGCCCTCGATGCGCCCGGTCGCGGGCCGCGGCACGCCCCAGACCAGGGCCAGGTACGCGCGCTCGATGCTGCGGCTCTGGAACTGCGCGGTGAGCGCGGCGTGCGCGGCGTCGGTCTTGGCGACGACCATGACGCCGCTCGTGTCCTTGTCGAGCCGGTGCACGATGCCGGGACGCGCGACGCCGCCGATGCCCGAGAGCGACGCGCCGCAATGCGCGATCAGCGCATTGACGAGCGTCCGGTCGGGATTGCCGGGCGCCGGATGCACGGTGAGCCCCGCCGGCTTCACGAGCACGACGAGATGCGCGTCCTCGAACAGAATTTCGAGCGGCATCGCCTGCGCCGCTGGCTTGGCGGGCGCGGCCGGCGGCACCGAGACGAGGAATCGCTCGCCCCGTTTGACCCTCCGCGAGGGCTCGGATATGACAGCGCCGCCGCGCGCCACGCGCCCTTCCAGAATCAACGCCTTCAAGCGCGAGCGCGAAAGCGCCGGCAGCGCCGCGGCGAGAAGCTGGTCGAGCCGCCGTCCCGCGTCGTCCGCGCCGGCTTCGACTTGGAATTGCCGCTCCGCCGTTTCAATTTTCGCGCCGCGATCAGCCACTGCCCCGAGCCCGCGATGAACCCACCAGGAAAGCCCGCCGGCGCCGCGCTGCTCAAGACCGGCGTGATCGTGATGGGCATCCTCATCCTGCTGGGCTTGGGCGCCGTCGTCTATGGCGTCGTCAGCAAGACGCAGCAGGCGTTCAAAGGCGGCGAAGCGCCCGATCCCGCCAAGGCCGCCATCGTGAAACTCGGCTTGCCGGACGCGCAGGTGAAAGCGATGACGGTTTCGGACCGGACGCTCGCGATCCATCTCGCCATTCCCGGCGAGGGCGAGTGGATCTACGTCGTCCCGCTCTCCGGCGAGGGCCGGATCCTCAAAATCGCCATCGGCACGGGGGAGAAGAAGTGAATTTCGCCTCGGACAACACGACCGGCGCCGCGCCGGAGATCGCGGCCGCGCTCGCGCGCGCCAATGCGGCCGCGCACGCCATGCCTTACGGCAACGATCCGCTGACGCGCGGCCTTGCCGCGAAGTTCTCGCGCCTGTTCGAGCGCGAGGTGGCCGTGTTTCCGGTCGCGACCGGCACCGCCGCCAACGTGCTCGGCCTCTCGCTCGTGCTGCCGACCTACGGCGGCGTGTTCTGCCTCGAGAGCTCGCACATCTACGGCGACGAGGTGACGGCCACGGAGATGTTCACCGGGGGCGCGCGGCCCATTCCGCTGCCCGGCGTCGACGACAAGCTGTTGGCGCCCGAGCTCGCGCACGCGATCGCGCAGTATCGCCCCAGCAACACGCATGCGGTGCAGCCCGCCGCCGTCAGCATCACGCAGATCAGCGAGATGGGGCACATCTATTCGCCGGGCGAAATCGCGCGCTTGGCCAAGGTCGCGCACCGCCACAAGCTCGCGGTGCACATGGACGGCGCGCGCTTCGCCAACGCGGTGGCGGCGCTCGGCTGCCGGCCGGCGGACGTCACCTGGCGCGCCGGCGTCGACATCCTCTCCTTCGGCGGCACCAAGAACGGCTGTTTCGGCGCCGAGGCCGTCGTCGTCTTCGACAAGGCGCGCGCCGCCTCGTTCCTCTATCGCCGCCAGCGCGCGGGCCACACGTTCTCGAAGATGCGCTTCCTCTCGGCGCAGCTCGACGCCTACGTCAACAAGGGCCTCTGGCTCGAGCTCGCGCGCCATTCCAACGCGATGATGCGCCGGCTCGCCAACGGGCTTGCGCGCGTGCCCGACATCGAGCTCCACCACATGCCGCGCGCCAATCTCGCGTTCGTCAACATTCCGGTGCCGATCGTGCGCGCGCTCGAGAAGGCCGGCTTCACGTTCTATCATTGGGGCAACGCGCACTGGCACACGGCGCGGCTCGTGACGGCATTCAGCACCGATCCCGCCGACGTCGATCGCTTCGTCGCAGCCGCACGCGCGGCCAGCAGCGGCCGCAAGCCCAAGCGGCCGATGGCATTCCTGCCGCGGTTCTAAGACGTTGCCCGCGGCGCGCGAGGGGAAGCCAGCCGGCGGGCTTGCGTATGAAGGCGGAGCCGCCGAGTCTCCTCATGCGCCTGCGTCGCGCCGCCGCGTTCCTGCTGCTGACCTCTTGCTTCGCCGCTGCCGTAAGCGCGCAGCAGCAGCCCGGCGAAGCGAGCGTCGTCGATCGCCTGCCGCGCGCTTGGTGCGGCGTGTTCCGCTGGGATGACGATACGCGCGAGCAGTATGTCACGATCGCGTTTGCGCGCGTGTCGGCCGGCGCCGAAGGCCGGATCATGGCCGAAGGATCGGGGCTCGTGCGCTACACGGACGAACCGCCGGCCAAGGCCGTGCCGTTCCGGATCCGCGCGATCATCGAACCGGCCACACGGCGCATCGAACTCTTCGAAGCGTTGGATGTGCCGCGCATCGATTACGTCACCGACGGCTCGCATGTGGGCGACCTCGCGCCCGACCTCGGATCGATGCGCACCGTGTGGACGACGCGCGGTACCGGACATCGCGGCACGATGGAGCTCCATGCGCGGCCGGCACAAGCCGATTTGGCGCAGACCTGCGCGCCGCCCTCGAGCTGAAGGCCTTGCACGCCTCGCCATAATCCGCCGGTCCACGGCGCCGCATGGCCCGTCCGCGCTAAATTTGCCATGAATTAACCCAACTGCGGCATATCCTCCTCCCCGCCGCGCTCCTCCTCGCCCGCCCCCGAAACTCCGCCGCCAACGAGAAGACGGATGAAAAAGCTCCTCGCCATCGTCATTGCCGCCGCCGCCATCGCCCTCGCCTTCATCGCGCCTGCCCTGGCCGTGACCGATCTCTGGGCCCTCGACGACAAGGGCGAGTCCGCCAGGCTCAAGGGCTTCCCGAGCAAGGTGCGCGTCTATTCGGCCGAGGAGTACAAGCATCTCAATGCGGGCCTTCAGAAGACCTATTCGCAGCGCAAGGTTTTCTGCAATCAGGAATTCATGCTCTCGACCGCGCAAGTGCGCTGGCTCGTGACTCACGGCAAGGCCAAGCACCGCATCGTGCTGCGCGAGCGCCTGCCGAAGGGCCAGCACCGCAATGTGTGCTGACGACGACGGCGCCGCCGCTGCCCTTGCGCGGCGCATGTGCCCGGGCTAGATCAAACCTTCAGCGCCACGCCCCCATCGTCTAGTGGCCCAGGA
>JBKOUH010000516.1:0-2898 GCA_046723285.1 Pseudomonadota bacterium | reverse complement strand
CATCAACGTCGCCTCCGCCCTCCTGAAGGAAGCGCATTGACGCGCGTGTTGGCGAGAGCGCGCGCGTGAGCGACCTGTTCGAGCAGGTGCGCCGTGGGCGCGCCACCATCGTCAACGCCAAGGGCTTGCACGCCCGTGCCGCGGCCAAGCTCGCGAAGCTCGCGGTCACGTTCAAATCCGAGATCACCGTGACGCGCGGCGATCAGGCCGTCTCCGCGCGCTCGATCATGGGCCTCATGATGCTCGCGGCCGCCAAGGGCGCCGAGATCGAGATCAGCGCCCGCGGGCCCGACGCCGACGCTGCGCTGGCGGCCGTCGTAGCGCTGGTCGGGGGTGGGTTCGGTGAGTCTACGCGCTAACGAAACAACTGCATAAGGATATCTTTATTCTTGCATGTTGATGGCGCGTCAGCTATTTGATCCCGCATCGACGCTGCCGGAAGCGCATTCGCGCCGGGAAATATCTTGCGCGCTTGTGCGCCCGAACGGCGTCGCCTCACCATGCATTTCGCAGCGAAGGAGTCCCCGATGAGCACGCCCGACTACAAGGTCAAAGATATCGGTCTCGCCGATTGGGGCCGCGCCGAGATCGACATGGCCGAGACCGAGATGCCGGGCCTGATGGCGATCCGGAAGGAATACGCGGCGAAGAAGCCGCTGAAAGGCGCGCGCATCGCCGGCTCCCTCCACATGACGATCCAGACCGCGGTGCTGATCGAGACCTTGCAGGCGCTCGGCGCCGACATCCGCTGGGCCTCGTGCAACATCTTCTCAACCCAGGACCATGCGGCCGCGGCCCTGGTGAAGAAGGGCACGCCGATCTTCGCCGTCAAAGGCGAAACGCTCGAGGAATATTGGGACTACACGCACCGCATCTTCGAATGGGCCGACGGCGGCACGCCCAACATGATCCTGGACGACGGCGGCGACGCGACCTTGCTCGTGCATTTGGGCTCGCGCGCCGAGAGGGACGCATCGCTCGTCAGCAAGCCGACCAACGAGGAAGAGGAAGTCCTCTATGCCGCGATCAAGAAGCGGCTGAAGACGCATCCCGGCTGGTACGGCAAACTCGCGACGGCGATCAAGGGTGTCTCCGAGGAGACGACCACCGGCGTGCACCGGCTCTATCAGATGGCGAAGGAAGGCAAGCTTCTCTTCCCCGCCATCAACGTCAACGACAGCGTCACCAAGTCGAAATTCGACAACATCTACGGCTGCCGCGAGAGCCTCGTCGACGGCATCCGCCGCGGCACCGACGTGATGATGGCGGGCAAGGTCGCCGTCGTCGCGGGCTACGGCGACGTCGGCAAGGGCTCTGCCGCCTCGCTGCGCAACGCCGGCTGCCGCGTGATGGTGACCGAGATCGACCCCATCTGCGCGCTCCAGGCCGCGATGGAGGGCTATCAGGTCGTGACGCTCGAGGATGCGGCGCCGATCGGCGACGTCTTCGTCACCGCCACTGGCAACGTCGACGTGATCACGATCGAGCACATGCGGCGCATGAAGCACCGCGCAATCGTCTGCAACATTGGCCACTTCGATTCCGAGATCCAGGTGGCGGCGTTGAAGAACCTCAAATGGCACAAGGTCAAGGATCAGGTCGACGAGATCGAGTTCCCGGACAAGAAGCGCATCATTCTCCTCTCGCAAGGACGGCTCGTGAATCTCGGCAACGCCACCGGGCATCCGTCGTTCGTGATGAGCGCCTCGTTCTCCAACCAGACCCTGGCCCAGATCGAGCTCTGGACCAATCCGACGAAATACGAGAAGGGCAAGGTCTACGTGCTGCCGAAGCACCTCGACGAGAACGTGGCGCGCCTGCACCTCGAAAAGCTCGGCGCCAAGCTCACGACGCTGACCGATTCCCAATCCAAATACGTCAACATTCCGAAATCGGGCCCGTACAAGCCCGAGCATTACCGCTACTAGCGCGGCTCCGTGGTTGGGAGGCGGGGTGTCAACCCCGCCTCCATACGCGTCTGCGTGCGCCACAGCGACAAAGGCAGGTCCACCGCGTCCCTGGTAAGATTGCGTTAACACTTTATTGACCTTGCGACCGCAGATTATCCTGCCCCTTCGAACAGGATTGCGGTGAGCCTCTTGAGGACAGTTCGGTCGAGCCTGACGCAGCTCGCGGCGGCGGCGGCGATTGCGCTGCTTGCGCCGGCCTCCGCGCTGGCCGAGGAGGGCGGCATTCTGCCCGGCCAGCTTTCGCCGATCGGCTGGATTTCGGCCTTCCTCGCGTTCGTGTTCGGCGCGTTCCTGCTGTGGATGAACTGGCGCCGCCGCCACGCGGTCGCCGTGGCGGTGAAGCTCGAAGCCCACGAGCGCCTGCTGCGCGCCGGCCTCGAGACCGCGCGCGCCGCCGCCCTCACCTGGAACGACGACGGCACGATCGCCGTCACGCCCAACGCCAAGCTCCTGCTTGGCATCAACAAGAGCGGCGACCTCGCCATCACCGACATCCTCGCCGCCTTCGAAGGCTCGGGCCATTCCGCGCTTGGCAGCGCCGTCGCCGAGCTTCGGAGCGCCGGTAAGGATTTCGTCGAAACCCTGAAGCTCAAGGACAAGCCGCGCTTCATCCTCGTCCACGGCAAGCGCACCGGCGCCGCCGGCGCCGCCACCGATTTCCTCGGTTTCCAGGACACGACCGACGCCCTCTCGCTGCTAATCGAGCGCGAGCGCGAGGCGCAGCGCCTGCGCGGCGTCATCGACAGCATTCCGGTGCCGATCTGGATCCGCGACCAGCACCAGCGCATCCAGGATTGCAACGCGGCCTATGTTCGCGCGGTCGAAGCCAGCGACCGCGGCGCGGTTCTGAGCGAGAACCGCGAATTCGCCGAAGGCCCGGGGGCCGGCTCGGCGCGGGCGCTCGCCGAGAAGGCGCATGCGACCGGCG
>JBKOUH010000426.1:0-3514 GCA_046723285.1 Pseudomonadota bacterium | reverse complement strand
CGATCCAGCTGAGGTGGAATACGCCGCCCTGGTCGAGCGCCGCGCCCGGACGCTGTGCCACCTTGGCGACATAGAGCGTACCGGCGGAAAGATCGGCGGCCTTGTCGGCCACGAACATGAAGAGGCCGCCATTGGTCGTATCGTCGCCCATCAGCACCGTGCGCTGATCGGGCATCACCTGCACGAGCTCGTGGGAAATGCGGCCGAGGCAATAATGCTTCTTCATCGTGCCGGTGCCGTCTTCGTTGACGGCGATCTCGGGAATGTGGCCGTAGTGATACGGGTTCGCCTTTTTGGGATCGCCGAAGAGATTCTTGCTGAAGCCTTGGAAGCGCTTGTCCGTGTCGATCGCGGCCGCGTCCGGCTCGTATTCCTCGCTCGCGAGATGGGTGTTCCAGGGCGAGATGCTGGCGCCGCAGGTAATCCAAAGCCCGTGCGCGGGGCTGGCATCCACGGTGTGATACTTGACGAGCTTCAGCGCACCGCTCGCGCGGTCCTGGTCGAGCGTCAGCACCGCGATCGGCGAGGGCAGCTGGGCGTACATTGGCGCGTCCTTGGCGTCGCGCGTCGTGTATTCGAACTGCACCACCGCGAAGACCGTATTGCCGGAAACGCCGGGCACGCTGGCCTTGGTCGGCTGCAGCAAGGTGTAGCCGTCGGGGCAGTCGGAGAAGAACTGCGCCGGCGCGGCCGCGGCCGGGTCCACGATCGGCTTGCCGGCGATGTCGTAATAGCCGCCGGCCACGACCTTGCCGCCCTTGCCGTCGGGGACGAGATCGCCGGTGAAGAACAGCGGCTGATAGCCGAGCTTGAACGTCTGCTTCTTCCCGTCGGCGTAGGTCACGATCATGCTCGACTCGACGGTCGTCGTGGCCCGCGCGGCGGCCGTGGTCGGCGCGGGCATGCCGACGAATTCGACCGAAGCCGCCGCCGGGCCGACCTCGGCGCGCGCGCCGGTCGCGGCGAATAGCCCGCCGGCGAACGCGGGCACGCCCACGGGCAGGAGCGGCGCACCGGCGAGCAGGCGCAGCACGGAACGTCGGGAAGCTTGCATGGAGGCGGTCATCTCTGGGTCCCTCGGGGCTGTTCGACGGCCGCGATCGACGTGGCATTCTTATGCGGATGGGCGGTCCTATCGCCGCCATGTGACAGTCTCGCTGCAGGCGGGACCCGAGCCGCGCTATGGGCGCGCGGCTTCGCCCGTCGACCGCGAAACGCGCTGGCGGCGGGGCGCTGGCTCTCCCATAATGGCGCGCCCGCCTCCCCGCGGGTTTCATCCCTCGAACCCATCCAGAAAAACAATGCGCACCAATCCGTTGAAGGCCCGCTTGAAGGCCGGCAAGAAATGCCTCGGCGCGTGGCTCGCCGCCAACAATACGATCATCGCCGAAGTGTTCGGCCAGGCCGGCTACGATTTCGTCATTATCGACCACGAGCATGGGCCGGGCGATTTTGTGGGCGCGATGGGCCAGCTCCAGGCGCTGCGCTCGGGCGGCGGCGCCGCCGCGCCCTCGCCGGTGATCCGCGTTCCCTGGCACGACCCCATCTACATCAAGCGCGCGCTCGACATCGGCAACGAGGGCATCATGGTGCCGAACGTCGAGAGCGCCGATGTGGCCGACGCGATGGTGCGCGCGTGCTACTACCCGCCGGTGGGCTATCGCGGCCTTGCGTTCGGCGTCACGCGCCATTCCGCCTATGGCGCAGACTCCGCCGACACCTGGGCCAAGGCGAACCCGGAAATGTTCGTGATGCTGCAGATCGAAACGCCGAAAGGCATCGAAGCGATTCCGGCCATGGCCAAGGTGCCCGGCGTCGACGCGTTCCTGATCGGCCCCAACGATCTCGCCAGCAATTCGGGCGAGAATCCGCTGAAGCCCTCCGAGGCCTACAAGAAGCTTCTCACCAAGGCCGAAGACGCGATCAAGGCCTCGGGCAAGAAGCTCGCCTCGATCCAGCACAGCGGCCTCGGCTTCCAGCAGCTGTTCGAGAAGGGCTACGACATGATCTGCCACGCCTCGGACATCTCGATGCTGCGCACCGTTGCGACGGGCGCCGTCGCCGATCATCGCAAGAGCAACGGCTGACGCCGCCGCCGGAGGATTTGCCGTGGCCACGAACCGCCAATGGCTGCTCGCTCAGCGCCCGCCGGGCGACTTCGACGAGAGCGCGTTCAAGTTCACCGAGGCGCCGGTGCCCACGCCCAAGGACGGCGAGGTGCTGGTGCACAACATCTGGCTCTCGCTCGACCCCTACATGCGCGGGCGCATGCGCGACGTCAAAAGCTACGTCCCGCCGGTGCAGTTGGGCGCGGTGATGGAAGGCGGCACGGTCGGCGAGGTGATCTCCTCGAAGAATCCGGCGTTCAAGAAAGGCGACATCGTCGAGGAGCGCCTGGGCTGGCAGGACTACGGCATCAGCAACGGCAAGGGGATGCGGAAGATCGATCCCGCGCTGGCGCCGATCTCGACCGCGCTCGGCATCCTCGGCATGCCGGGTCTGACCGCTTACTTCGGCCTGCTCGACGTTGGCGCGATGAAGGCCGGCGACACCGTCGTCGTCTCGGCGGCCTCCGGCGCCGTGGGCGGACCGGTCGGGCAGATCGCGCGCATCAAGGGCGCGAAGCGCGTCGTCGGCATCGCCGGCGGCAAGGCCAAATGCGATTACTGCGTGAACGAGCTCGGCTACGACGCCTGCATCGACTATCAGGCGATGGGCCGTGATACCGGAAAGCTGATCCAAGCCCTGCGCGCCGCCTGCCCCGACGGCGTCGACGTCTATTTCGACAATGTCGGTAGCTGGATCACCGACGCGGTGCTGCCGCTGCTGCGCTTCAAGGCGCGCGTCGCGATCTGTGGCATGATCGCCGAATACAATCTCGAGAAGCCCGAGGTGGCGCCGCGCATCACGCGTCACTTGCTCGTCAACAGCGCGCGCATGGAAGGCTTCATCGTCTTGAATTTCCGCCAGCGCTATGCCGAGGCGCTCGGCGATATGGCGGGCTGGGTCAAGAACGGCAAGCTCAAATACCGCGAAGACATCGTCGACGGCCTCGAGAACGCGCCGCGCGCGCTCTTGCGCCTGTTCAAGGGCGAGAATTTCGGCAAGCAGCTCGTGCGCATGAGGTCCGATCCGACGCGCAAGTGATGAGATGCGAGAGCGGAGCGCGCGGTTCACGAGCGGAGATATTCCATCACCGCATCCCTGATCGCCGACATCGACTTGTAAGAGATGAGGCTCGGATCGAGCGCGGTCACCGCGTCGGCGAGCGCGCGGCGCTTGTCGGGCAGCGCGGCGAAGGCCGCGAGCGTGTGCTGGTGGATGCGGATGCCGAACAGCACGGCGCCGGTTTCCGGCAACAGGCGCATGGTCTGGCGCTCGACGCGGTAGAAAACTTGCTCGCCGGCTTCGGCGGCGGATATCGCCGCGTGCGGAAGCGCCACCGGTTGGAACAGCGAGGGATCGGTGGTGAGACTCCAATTCGTGCGCACGTAGATGTTGCCCGCCTTCAGGC
>JBKOUH010000151.1:0-5416 GCA_046723285.1 Pseudomonadota bacterium | reverse complement strand
GCGCCGCACCGATGCCGACGCAAAGCGCAAGGCCGAGGAAGAGGCCAAGCGCCGCGCCGACGCCGAGCGTCGCAAGGCCGATGAAGAGGCTAAGCGCACCGACGCAGAGCGTCGGAAGGCCGACGAAGACGCCAAGCGCCGCGCCGACGAGGATGCGAAGCGCACCGACGCGGAGCGTCGGGCCGACGCGGAGCGTCGGAAGGCGGACGAAGAGGCCAAACGCCGCGCCGATGAGGATGCGAAGCGTCGTGCCGACGAGGACGCAAAACGCCGCGCCGACGAAGATGCCAAGCGCGCCGATGCGGAGCGCCGCGCCGACGCCGAGCGCCGGAAGGCCGAGGAAGACCGCCTGAAGGCGGGCACGGCCGCGCGTCCCTCGTGGTACGTGACCGGCCGCAATCGCGGCGCGCTGTTCTTCGCGCACAAGAGCGCGCTGATCGAGCCTTCGGCCCTGGCCGCACTCGAGCGCCTGCTGGCCGATGCGCGTGCCAGCGCCACCTATCGCATCACGCTCATCGCCGCCGCCGCGCGCAGCGAAGGCGTCGGCGCCGAGGCCGTGCGCCTGCGCGCGGCGCGCCTCGAGGCGATCCGCCAGTGGCTCGTTTCGCGCGGCGTGCCGAGCGAGCGCATCCGCGTCATCCAACACGGCGGTCAGGCCGAGGGCGCCGAGCAGCGCTACGTCGCGGTCTCGCTCGAGGGCTCGCCGATTGCGATCGACCGGCCCGGCACGGACCGTCCGGGCACCGGCCGCCCGGGCACCGACCGTCCAGGGACGGCGGAGCCGGAGCGCCGCTACTCGCAGGCCGAGCTCACGCTCATGCTCTATCGCCTGCTGAAAGGCGCCGCGATGAGCACCAACATCAAGACGGAAAGCGAGCAGGCCCTCTCGTCGGGCGACGACGTGAACGCGCTCGCGGTGTGCGTGAACTGGTCGGCCACCACGCCCGAGAAGGCTTCGATCAACGGCGCCTACATGTGGAGCGCCCGCAGCGGCTCGCTGCTGCAGGAGCGCGCGCTGCAAGGCTGCCGCGCGATGAGCCGCCCGAATTGCGAATGCGTGCTGATCGACGTCGGCGGCAGCAACGCGCTGCGCCTGCCGCCCGCTTTCGCACAGAAATACGCGCGGCCGTAGCGGCGGCGAAAGCCCGGATCGCCCTTGCCGCTAGGGCGTCACTTCGCCCACGTGACTTTCTTCATGCCGCCGCATCCCGAGCAGTTGGCGTCGGCGCGCTGAAAGTCCTCGCGTGTCGCCAGAGCGCTGGCGGCCTGCTGGGCTTGCTGAGGGCGCGCGAGCCGAACGCGAATCTTGATGCAATTGTCGCAGAACCCGCGCCCTTTGTTGTCCTTCATGAATTTGGCGACCTGCTCCGGGACCGTCAGGCTTTGGACTCGTTGGAAGGCCGGCGATCCGACGCGGCGGAAGTGGCGGCGACGTTGCCTCTGAACGCGCTCATTCCGCCGCCATCCGCTCGGTGCCGCCGAGCGCGCCCGAGGACTTGATCTCGGCGATCTGCTTCTCGCCGAACTTGAGCACGTCGCGCAGGATCTCCTCGGTGTGCTCGCCCAAGAGCGGCGAGCGCTTCACCTCGGAAACGCTGTCCGAGAGCTTGATCGGATTGCCGACGGTCAGGTACTTGCCGCGCGTCGGGTGATCGACCTCGACGACGGTGCCGGTCTTGCGCAGCGATTCGTCCTCGGCGATCTCCTTCATCGAGAGGATCGGGCCGCAGGGGATGTCGTACTGGTTCAGGATGTTCATCGCCTCGAACTTGGTCTTCGTCATCGTCCACTGTTCGATGCGCCCGAAGATCTGCTTCAAACGCGGCAGCCGCGCTTTCGGCGTGCGGTAGTCGGGGTGAGTCTTCCACCCCGGCTCGCCGATGACGTCGCAGATCGCCTCCCACACCGGCGCCTGGGTGATGAAGTAGATGTAGGCGTTGGGATCGGTCTCCCAGCCCCGGCACTTCAAGATCCAGCCCGGCTGGCCGCCGCCCGAATCGTTGCCCGCGCGCGGCACGGCGTCGCCGAACGGAACGCCCTCGCCATACTGGCTGTACTCGCTGAGCGGGCCGTGCGCGAGCCGCTGCTGGTCGCGGAGCTTCACGCGGCAGAGGTTGAGCACGCCGTCCTGCATCGCGCAGAGCACCTGCTGGCCTTTGCCGGTCGTGTTGCGCTGATAGAGCGCGGCCACGATGCCGAGCGCCAAGTGCAGGCCGGTGCCGCTGTCGCCGATCTGTGAGCCGGTGACGAGCGGCGGGCCCTCGCGGAAGCCCGTCGTCGAGGCCGAGCCGCCGGCGCATTGCGCGACGTTCTCATAGACCTTGCAGTCCTCGTAAGGCCCGGGGCCGAAGCCCTTCACCGAAGCCACGATCATGCGCGGGTTGAGCTTGTGGATGTAGTCCCAGGTGAGCCCCATACGGTCGAGCACGCCGGGCGCGAAGTTCTCCACCAGCACGTCGCAATACTTGATCAGCGCGTCGAGCACCTCTTTCCCCTTGGGGTTCTTGGTATCGAGCGTGATCGAGCGCTTGTTGTGGTTCAGCATCGTGAAATAGAGGCTGTCCACGTCGGGAATGTCGCGCAGCTGGCCGCGCGTGATGTCGCCCGTGCCGGGCTTCTCGATCTTGATGACGTCGGCGCCCATCCACGCCAAGAGCTGCGTGCAGGTCGGGCCCGACTGCACATGCGTGAAGTCGAGAATTTTGACTCCGTCGAGGGCTTTGCCCATGTCCTTTTCCTCCAAACTCGATCAAACGGGTTGAGCCGACGCGGTGGCCGCGCGGCGGCCTGCGTCAGGCCTGTTTCTTTTTGAGCGCGCTTTGCGGATTGAGGTTGCCGATGCGGCCGCTCTCGCTGCCGGCCGCCGGATCGATCACCGCGTTGACGAGCGTCGGCTTCCTCGAATCCAGCGCCGCGTGCACGGCGCGCTTCAGCTCGTCGGGCGACGTCGCGTTGACGCCGACGCCGCCGAAGGCCTCCATCATCTTGTCGTAGCGCGCGCCGGCGACGAACACGGTCGTCGCCGGATCGGAACCGGCGCGATTGACGTCGGTGCCGCGATAGATGCCGTTGTTGTTGAACACGACGATGCAGATGGGCAGGCCGTAGCGGCAGATGGTCTCCACCTCCATGCCGCTGAAGCCGAAGGCGCTGTCGCCTTCGACCGCGAGCACCGGGTGGCCGGTCTCGACGGTGGCCGCGATCGCCTGGCCCATGCCGATGCCCATGACGCCCCACGTACCCACGTCGAGGCGCTTCCTCGGCTTGTAGATGTCGATGACGCCGCGCGCGAGGTCGAGCGTGTTGGCGCCCTCGTTCACCAGGATGGTATCGGGCCGCTCCTTGATGACCGTGCGCAAGACACCGAGTGCCCCGTGATAGTCCATCGGGATGTTGTTGTTCATCAGGCGCGGCGCCATCTTGACGACGTTCTCGTCGCGCTTCGCCTTGACGGTCGTGGTCCACTCGGCCGGCGGTGCATCCCATTTGGCGCCCATCGCGTCGAGCAACGCCTGGATGCAGGAGCCGATATCGCCGACCACGGGGGCGACGATCTCGACATTGCTGTCCATCTCCTTGGGCTCGATGTCGACCTGGATAAACTTCTTGGGCGCCTCGCCCCAATTCTTGCCCTTGCCGTGCGAGAGCAGCCAGTTGAGCCGCGCGCCGATCATCATCACGACGTCGGAGTCCTTGAGCACGGTCGAGCGGGCCGCACCCGCGCATTGCGGATGCGTGTCGGGCAAGAGGCCTTTGGCCATGCTCATCGGCAGGAACGGCGCGCCGGTCTTCTCGACGAAGGCGCGGATCGCATCGTCCGCCTGCGCATAAGCGGCGCCCTTGCCGAGGATGATCAGCGGGCGCTTGGCGCTTTTCAGCACATCGAGCGCGCGCTTGATCGAAGCGGGAGCGGGGATCTGTGCCGGGGCCGCGTCGACGACCTTGACCAGCGACTTACGGCCGGCCTCGGCGTTCATCACCTGGCCGAACAGCTTGGCCGGGAGATCGAGATAGACGCCGCCCGGACGGCCCGAGACAGCCGCGCGGATCGCGCGCGCGAGGCCGATGCCGATATCCTGCGCATGAAGGATGCGGTAGGCCGCCTTGCACATCGTCTTGGCGACGGCGAGCTGGTCCATCTCCTCGTAGTCGCCCTGCTGCAAGTCGACGATCTCGCGCTCGGACGAGCCCGACATCAGGATCATCGGGTAGCAATTGGTCGTGGCGTGCGCGAGCGCCGTGAGGCCGTTGAGGAAGCCGGGCGCCGATACGGTGAGGCAGACGCCCGGCTTCTTGGTGAGGTAGCCGGCGATCGCCGCCGCGTAGCCGGCGTTCTGCTCGTGGCGGAACGAGAGCACGCGGAGGCCCGACGCCTGCGCCATGCGGCCGAAATCGGTGATCGGAATGCCGGGCACGCCGTAGATCGTCGTGAGGCCGTTGAGCTTCAGCGCGTCGATCAGCAGATGAAAGCCATCCGTCAGATCCTGCGCGTCCGCCGCCGCCATGCTCTTTGCCGTTCCCTCGGGCATCGTTTCCTCCTCACCCAATTCGGCGGCGGATTTTCCTCCGCCGCTTGTTATCTGGTTGTGTTCGTGGCGCTCGCGACCGCGCGCGCGTCAATCGAAGAACCGGTCGCCGTATTGCTCGACATAGGCGGCGAGGCCGAGCGTGTGCTCGCGCGAGAGCCGCTCGGCGCGCTCGGTGTCGCGCTGCTCGATCGCGCCGATGATGCCGAGATGGTCGCGGATCGATCGCTCGGCGCGATTGTCGCGCCCGATCGTGATCTGGCGGATGCCGCGCACGTGCAGCAGCAGATTGTCGGTCATGTCCGAGAGCAGCTTGGCGCCGGAGAGGCGGATGATCGCCTGATGGAACGCGATGTTGGCCGAGGAATACTCGCCGAGGTGCTCGTGCGGCTTATGGCTTTCGCCGAAACCCTCGAACATGGGCCGCAATGTCTTGATCGCGTCGTCGCTGGCATGGAGCGTGATGAGGCGGGCGGCCATGCTCTCGAGCGCGGCCCAGGCCTGGACCATCTCGACGATCTCGCGCTTGGTCTTCTTGACCACGATGATGCCGCGCCGCGGCAGCGACTTCACGAAGCCTTCCTGCTCGAGCATGGCGAGCGCTTCCCTGACCGGCGTGCGGCTGACGCCGAGGCGCTCGGAAAGCTGGCGCTCGTCGAGCCAGGCGGGCTCGGGCGAGCTGTAGATGTCCATGTTCGTGATGGCCTGCTTCAAGGCCGAATAGGCCTTGGTCTTGTAGGTCTCTTCCGGGGCGACACGTTCGATGACGAGATCGGACACGGGTTTCATCTCCCGCGGGGGCGCCTCATGCCGGTCCGCTAGAGGGAGCGCCGCGCGTGGCGGTGCGTTGGGAGGGTCCAGCGATAATCTCTATGACCTTTGGCATGCCA
>JBKOUH010000520.1:0-7536 GCA_046723285.1 Pseudomonadota bacterium | reverse complement strand
AGCTGGAAGCGTTCGGCGGCCTCGATGCGCTTCAGGATCTCGCGCTCCCATTCGCGCCCGCGCATTTCGAGGATTTCGGCGAGGAACGGACTGTCGAGCTGCGTCCCGACGGCGGCGAAGCGGTCGGCGATCTCGCCGTCTTGCGGCGCGTAGGCCGGGAACACCGCGTCGAACGTGTCGGCGGCGAGCGAGGCGGTGTTGCTGATCGGATGCGCGCGCTCGCGCCCGACCGTGTAGGCCAGGCGCTGTTCGCCCACCAGCAGCGGCCCCACGAAGAACAGGATGCTGCCCGCGCCGGCGCCCTCGGCGTAGCCGGGTGCCCCCGGATTGGCCATCACGCGGAAGTTCAGGCGGTGGAAATTCTCCCACCATTCGACCGTCGCGCGCGGCGGATTGATGCGGCAGCCGGGCAGCGCGGGTATCACCGTGACGGACGCGCCCGGCTTCAGCGAATAGCGCAGCGCGCTGCGCCGCTCGGCCGTCTCGCCGGGGCGGCCCTCGTAGCGCGCCATGTGATCCTGGCGCACGAAGCTGTCGATGCCGGGCTCGTGGAGGTAAACCGCGAGATCGAGCCACTGTCCCGGCTGCAGCAACATCGGATGGAACACCGAGAAGCGCGCCGGCAGGATCGCGGCCTCGGCATCCGAGGCGGCGGCGGCCGGCGGCGGGCCCGAGCTTTCCTTGGGCGGCGCCGTCACCACCTGCGCCTTGCCGCGGCGATAGATCACCGTGGTCTTCTTGTCTTCGCCGCCGGGCGGCTCGGGCAGCGGCGGCGGCGCCACGATCGGCGGCGCCGATGACGGCCGGTCGGCCGCGCGTCCAAGGGAGGCGTCGCGCATTCTAACCGTCGCGATCTCGTCCTGATTCGCGGGGCCGGAGAAGAGTTGCGGCGACCGCTCCGGGTGGAGCGGCCGCGGCGGCAACAGCGGCTTGGTGGCATCGGGATCGGGCCGAGCAGTGCTCGGTCGAACGGCGCTTACCGCTGGCGCATCGCGCGGCAGCCGGACGGTCGGCGCTTCCGACGCCGGCGGCGCCGAGGCCGGCCCGGTGTGCGCGCGGCGTGGCACCGGGCCGGTATCGGGCGTGGGCTCGCGCGTTCGTACCGTCGCGATCTGGTCCGGCGGCTTGCCGGGGAAGATCGGCTTGGTCCGATCATTGTGCGGCGACGTCGGATCGCGCAGCGGCAAAGTCGGGATCTCGCCCTGCGTCGCGGCGCCGAACGCGGCGCGCAAGCCGCTGATGTTCTGCGGGCGGTTTTGCGGCGGAATGGCGAGGCCGTGGCGCAAGGCGATGACGAACTGCGCCGGCCAGGCGCCGGTGACGGCGTCGAGCGCGGTCGCGGCGGGATCGGGGAGGCCACTCGCGATCTCGCGCCGGCGCTTCAACGGATCGGGCGGCGGCTTCCCGGTGGCGAGACGGAACAGCGTGGCCGCCAGCGCGTAGACGTCGGACCAGGGGCCGAGCTTGCCGCTCGGCTGGAAATACTCCTCGGCGCGGTAGGCGTCGCGCGCCGAGATCGTGGCGCCGCGCTCGGGCGCGCCGAGCGTGCGGCGCACGAGATGCGCGCGCCCCAGCGCCGCCGTGCCGTCGCGGCGGATCGCGATCGCGGCGGGGCAGATGTCGAGATGGAGCAGGCCCGCCTTGTGGATCGCGTCGGCGCCCGCGAGCAACGAGGGCAGGATCTCCTGCACCTCCTCGGGCGATAACGATTCGCTCGGGCCCAGCAGCCTGTCGAGCGTGCGTCCGTCCGCGGCCTCGACGACGAGATACACGGTCGAATTGGCCGCGAAGCAATCGAGGAGGGCCAGCACATTGGGGTGGCGGAACGCGTTGAAGTCCACCGCCAGCGCCTGGATCTCGGCGATGCCGGCGGCAAACAGCGGGCGCAGATCCTGATCGAGCGGCTCCACGCCGTGCGCGATTTCCTCGGTGGCGGCATCGGGCCGCCGCCGCGCGATGCCGGGCGGCAGGAATTCCAGCAGCGTCACGCGCCGCGCGCTCGCCGCGTCGTGCGCGCGATAGACCGGCCCGTCCGGCCCGCCCGTGGCCAACGGCTGCTCGATGCGATAGCGCCCGACCATGGTGCCGGGCGGAAGGATGTCGGCGCTGGTCATGCCGTGGCGAGGTGCTGCCCTGGGAGGGAGTATATACGACGGAAATGCCGGGGCGATGATAGTGCCGTGCGATCCCCTCGGTAGTGTCGAGCCTGAAATCGGCTCAACACTGTTCGCCATATTCACTCGGAAACGGTGTACCGAAACACGGTTCGATTCGATTCCGAAAACTTCCGCTGCGCCGCCGAAACGTGCGCAACGCCGTGACACGCGCAGCGAACCCACGAGGCGCTCGCAGCGCGTCGCTGCCAACAACGGGCGCAAGATATTTTTCGCGCGCGAACCCGCCGTCCGGGAACCGGCTCTGGCCGTTGGCGTTTACATCGACGCACGACTTCCGGGGGACGGCAATGCGGGCCTGCGCTTCGCCCGTCGTCATCGCTCCGCCAGGCACCGGCAACGGTCCTGACGCCAACGGAGAGTTGCGCTTAGGCGCACCGCGTCCCCGTCGCCTTAAGGACCTGTTGATCAAGGAGAATCACGGCAGCGCGCGCCGCTTCGGTGCGCGCTGAAACGCGTCTCGGCGGGGCAGCGGCCCACGCCTCAAAGTTGGGAGGAACGAGATGGTACGATTGAAAGTCAACGGCACGGAACAGAGCTACGACGGCGATCCATCAATCCCGCTCCTCTGGTACGTGCGCGACGTGCTGGGGCTCACCGGCACCAAGTTCGGCTGCGGCATCGCACAATGCGGCGCCTGCACGGTCCATCTCGACGGCCAGGCGATCCGGAGCTGCCAGACCGCGCTTAGCGACGCGGACGGAAAGTCCGTGACGACGATCGAGGGCCTCGACCCCAACGGCCAACATCCGGTGCAGAAGGCGTGGCTTGCCGCGGGCGTGCCGCAATGCGGCTACTGCCAGGCCGGCCAGATCATGTCGGCCGCGGCGCTGTTGAAAGAAACGCCGAAGCCCACCGACGACGACATCGACAACGCGATGGCCGGCAATATCTGCCGCTGCGGCACTTACGTCCGCATCCGCGCCGCCATCAAGCAAGCCGCGGGGTGAGCGCCATGTTGAGTTATCGCATCGAAAATCTGAGCCGCCGCGGCCTGCTCAAAGGCGTCGCGGCCGGCAGCGGCCTCGTTCTCGCCGCACGCTTCCTTCCCGCCGGATCGGCCTGGGCCGATGAGCCCAAGGTCGGCGCCGCCGGCATGCCGCACGGCACGGTCAACGATCCGCGCGTCTTCGTCTCGATCGCGTCGGACGGCACGGTCAGCATCGTCTGCCACCGCGCCGAGATGGGGCAGGGCGTGCGCACCGGTATTCCGCTCATCGTCGCCGAGGAGCTCGAGGCGGATTGGCAGCAGGTCGAAGTCGTCCAGGCCACCGGCAACGAAGAGCGCTACGGCAACCAGGATACCGACGGCTCGCGCAGCACGCGCCACTTCATGAAGCCGATGCGCGAAGTCGGCGCCGCCGCGCGCATGATGCTCGAGGCCGCCGCCGCCAAGCGCTGGGGCGTCGACGTGAAAGAAGTCCAAGCCGACATGCACCAGGTCGTGCACAAGGCCTCGGGCAAGAAGCTCGGCTACGGCGAGCTGGCGGTGGAAGCCGCCGCGATGCCGGTGCCGCCGGTCGAGAAGCTCACGCTGAAGCGGCCGGAGAAGTTCCGCTACATCGGCAAGGGTGCGCCGATCATCGACGGCTTCGACATCGTCACCGGCCAGGCGCAATACAGCATCGACGTGCGCCTGCCCGGCATGAAGTACGCCGTCATCGCGCGCCCGCCGGTGCATGGCGGCAAGCTTCGCGGCTTCGACGGCGCCGCGGCGATGAAGGTGCCCGGCGTCGAGAAGGTGATCGAGATCCCGGGCACGCCGCCGCCGGCGAAGTTCAACCCGCAAGGCGGCGTCGCCGTGATCGCCGCCAACACCTGGGCCGCGATCAAGGGACGCGAAGCCTTGAAGCTCGATTGGGACGACGGGCCCAACGCGTCGCACGACTCGGCCAAGTATAAGGCCGAGATGAGCGCCACCGCGGCCAAGCCCGGCAAATCGGTGCGCAACCGCGGCGATGTCGATCAGGCGCTCGCGGGTGCTGCCAAGAAGGTCGAGGCCGAGTACTACATCCCGCACCACGCGCACGCGACGATGGAGCCGCCTTCGGCGACGGCTCTGTTCGAGGGCGGCAAGTGCGAGGTGTGGACCGGCGTGCAAAGCCCGCAGGCCGCGCGCGACGACACTGCCAAGATGCTGAAGCTGAAACCCGAGGACGTGACGGTCTACACCACGCTCCTCGGCGGCGGCTTCGGGCGCAAATCGAAGCCCGATTTCGCGATCGAGGCGGCGATCATCGCCCAGGCGATGCCCGGCGTGCCGATCCGCGTGCAGTGGACGCGCGAGGACGACCTCCGGCACGATTATTACCACACGGTCTCGGTCGAGCGGATCGAAGCGGGCCTCGACGCCGGCGGCAAGGCGGTGGCCTGGCGCCACCGCAGCGTGGCGCCGACGCTGTTCTCGATCTTCCAGCCCGATCCCGGCTACGAAAGCGCGCTCGAGATGGGGATGGGCCTCGTCGACAATCCGTTCGACGTCGCCAATCTCCGCTGCGAGACGGGCGAGGCCAAGGCGCGCGTGCGCCTCGGCTGGTTCCGCTCGGTCTCGAACGTGCCGCACGCCTTCGCGGTGCAATCGATGGCCTGCGAGATGGCGCATGCCGCCGGCAAGGACCCCAAGGACTATCTCCTCTCGCTGATCGGTCCGCCGCGCATCGTCGATCCGAGGAAGGAGGGCACCGAGCTCTGGAACTACGGCGACGATTTCGCTTTGTACCCGATCGATACGAAACGGCTGCGCGGCGTCGTCGAGCTCGTGGCCGAGAAAGCGGGCTGGGGCGGCAAGCTGCCCGATCGCCAAGGCCGCGGCATCGCCGTGCACCGGAGCTTCTTGAGCTACGTCGCGACGGTCGTGCACGCCGCGGTCGACGCCAAGGGCCAGCTCACGATCCCGCGCGTCGACGTGGCGATCGATTGCGGCGCTTACGTCAACCCGGACCGCATCCGCGCGCAGCTCGAAGGCGCGTCGGTGATGGGCCAGAGCCTCGCGCAGAAGGCCGAGATCACGGTCAAGGCCGGGCGTGTCGAGCAGGGCAATTTCGACACGTTCGAGCCGGTGCGCATGAACGAGGCGCCGAAGGAGATCCACGTCTACATCGTGGAAAATAGCTTCGACGTGCCCCCGTCAGGGGTCGGCGAACCGGGCGTTCCGCCCTTTGCGCCGGCGCTGGCGAACGCGATCTTCGCCGCCACCGGCAAGCGCATCCGCTCGCTGCCGATCCGCGATCAGCTGGCGGGCTGAGACCGCGTCGCAACGCCAGCGGCGTTGCTTACTGCCAAATCGCGCGCGGCGCGATTTGGCGGAAGCTCGGCACTTGCCGAGTGTCGGAAACGCGACGGCGAGAGCGGCGCGGCGGGGAAAATCTTCCCGCCGCGCCGCCCGTGTGTCCGCGCCGCTGGCGCGTTCGCGCCGACCGCGATGGACGGCGCGGAACGCGCATGATAGCGAGACCCGGCTCTTATGCGTGCAGATCAGGGAAGGACGGCCATGGGTGTCAAATCCCCGGCGGACATGTCCGCCACATTCGCGAAGCTCTTCAACGCGCGCGACAAGGCCGGCCTCGTCGCGCTCTATGACGAGAACGCTGTGCTGACGATCGACGGCGCCGAAACCGCGCGCGGCCACGCCGCCATCGCCGCGATGATGGCGCCGATGTTCGAGAGCCCGCTCAAGATCGCCGCGCGCTGCAGCACGTGCCACGAGAACGGCGACACCGCCGTCGTGCGCACGGATTGGATCTTGACCGCGCCCGACGGCTCCACGGCGATGCAGGGCGGCTCGGCCGAGGTGCTGCGCCGCGGCGCCGACGGGCGCTGGCGCTTCGTCATCGACGACGCCACGTTCTCGAGCCGCGCCGCCAAGGGCTGAGCGCAAGGCACCGCGTAATGGAAGGCGGCTGCGCCTGCCGCGCCGTTCGCTATCGGCTCGCGAGCGCGCCGCTGTTCGTCCATTGCTGCCACTGCCGCTGGTGCCAGCGCGAGACCGGCTCGGCCTTCGCCATCAACGCGATGATCGAGGCCGACCGCGTCGAACTGCTCCAGGGCGCGCCCGAGATCGTGCCGACGCCGTCCTCGAGCGGCAAAGGCCAGAAGATCGCGCGCTGTCCCCGATGCCGCGTGGCGCTCTGGAGCAATTATCCCGGCGCCGGCGACGCGGTGCGCTTCGTCCGCGTCGGCACGCTCGACGATCCCGACGCGCTGCCGCCCGACATCCACATCTTCACGGCCTCGAAGCAGCCCTGGGTCGTGCTGCCGCCGGGCGCGCCGGCGGTTGAAGAATATTACGACCGCGAGAAATATTGGCCCGCGACGAGCCTTGCGCGCTGGCGCGACCTTCGCGCGAAGCATCCGGCGCCGTCGTGACAAGTTCACAGAAGTCGCCGAGACGGGGAAAGCAAAGTAGGGTGAAACACGGAGGCCACCGAGAATATTTCTTGCGCGCCCTTGGCGCGCAACCTGTCCCTTCTCCGTGCCCTCTGTGCCCTCCGTGTTTCAATCCTATCTTCTCCCCGACTCCCCGGCTCCTGTTCCCTTCGCACTGCAAAGGAAAACGCCCATGCCCCGTTATGTCGATGGTTTCGTCGTCCCCGTGCCGAAGCGCAATGTCGCCGCCTATCGCAAGATGGCCAAACGGGCCGGCAAGGTCTGGCGCGAGCATGGCGCGCTCGAATATGTCGAGTGCATGGCCGACGATGTGAAGCCGGGCAAGCGCACCTCGTTCCCGCAAAGCGTGAAGCTCAAGCCCGGCGAGGTGGTCTGGTTCTCGTTCGTCGTCTACAAGTCGCGCAAGGACCGCGACCGCATCAACGCCAAGGTGATGAAGGACAAGCGCCTCGCCGACATGATGGACCCCAAGAAGCTCCCGTTCGACGGCAAGCGCATGTTCTGGGGAGGGTTCAAGACGATGGTGGAGATGTGAGGCGGCAACGCTGATCGCGCGATCGAACCGTCCGCCTGGCCATCCCATCGCTCGTTTCTTGTCGTCCCCGCGACAGCGCAGGAGTGTCCGGGGAAAATCGTCTACACCAAACTTGTCGTCCCCGCGAAAGCGGGGACCCATCTCTCCGCCGGCGGATGTGCGCAGGAAAGCCCTGTATTTCCAGCGGCCCGCGCCGCCACGGTTCCGGACGTTCTATCGGATTGCGGGCGTCGGCATGGGTCCCGCTTTCACGGGGAGGACAAGTTGGGGAAGGTGCTCTTACCCGGATAGCCCTGCGACTGCACAGGAACGACACGAAAAATCGAAGTCTCAAGAAACGGCCAGTCACGCCGCGCGGCAGAATCCTGCTTGACAATGTTCTTGTATTGTTCTAACGAACCTGTCATGGCCCTGATTGGGCCATGACGGGCCGCGCTACGA
>JBKOUH010000450.1:0-3413 GCA_046723285.1 Pseudomonadota bacterium | reverse complement strand
CTTCGACGAACGGCGCCGCATCGCCGAACGAGAGCATCACCGCGCTCGGGCTGCGCGTGAGCGCCCGCTCGAGCGCGGCGCGGCGATCGGCGAGCGCCCAGGTGATGAAGCCGATTCCGACCTTGGCGTTGCCGGCGAGGCGGAATTGCTGATCGATCCAATCCTCGCCGCCATGGCCGAGCGCATGGTTGGCGTAGCCGCCGCCGATGAGGCCGAGCCCGCCCGCACGGCCCACGGCGCCGGCGAGCGCGCCGCCGGCGATGCCGCCCATCGGCGCGAGCACGATCGGGTGCTCGATGCGGAACAGCTCGGTGATGGCGGTCTTGAGCCGCATGGCGCTCGGGCTGTGGGAATGGACGAGGCTGTCGCGCTACTCGGCCGCCTTCGCGAGCTTGGGCGCGTAGAGGCGCTCCATTTCGCGGCGGACTTTGTAGGCCTCGACGGTTTCGTCGGCGGCGACGTCGGCCCAGGTCACGGTCTGGCCTTCCTTCATCGCGCGCACGACCTTGATCTTGTGCGCGAGGCCGATCGGCACCGCGCCGCGCGCCAGCGAATCGGCGGCGGGCATGAGCTTGCCCGACACCGTATAGCCGCCTTCGCCGTCGAGCAGCTCGCCGGGCTTCAAATCGCGCTTGGCGGCGGCGACGGCGTCGGCGTTCCACGTCGTGGGGCAGCCGGTCGGCTCGCCGCGCACGGCGACGGCGGCGATCGAGACGCCGAGCTCGAGCCCGATCAGGTGCCACCATTTGTACATGACGCCGTAGCGCCCGGAGGCGTCGGTCGTCATGCAATATTCCTTGAAGCAGCGCTTCACGTAGTCGTTGCCCGCCTCCATCACCACCCACACGCCCCAGCGGATGTGATGCGGAATCGGGCGCGCGTCGCGCTCGATCGAAGACACGCACTCGACGAGGCCCTTCCGCTCGAGGATGCCGCCTTCGCTCTTCGGGCGCATCACGTGCGGCAAGTCCTCGATCGCGCAGGGCGGGAACGCGAGCCCGGCCGAAGGCGCGCCGAGCCCGGTGGTGTTGGCGACGGCCGTCGTTTCGATCGCCGGTTTCGAGCCGTCGAGGAAGCAGGTGAACATGCGCGGGTTCAAGCCGCCGGCCTTGGCGTCTTCTTCGCTCAAGCCCCAATCGTTCCAGACCGTGTCGGGCGTGGTCTTGTAGTAGTGCGGAAGCCATTTGTGGCCGCGGCCGGCGGCGACGACCTCGAATCCGCAGGTGCGCGCCCAATCGACGAGATCGCAAATGAGCGCCGGCTGGTCGCCATAGGCGAGCGAATAGATGACGCCGGCCTCCTTGGCCTTCTGCGCCAGGAGCGGGCCCACGAACGCGTCGGCCTCGACCGTGACCATGACGACGTGCTTGCCGTGCTTGAACGCGGCGAGCGCGTGGCTGGTGGCGGCGATGGGATCGCCGGTGCATTCGGCGATGACTTCGATGGCCGGGTGCGCGATCAGCGCCGCCGCGTCGGCGGTCAAGTGCGTCGAGCCCTTATCCATCGCCTCGCCGAGCGAGCGCGCGCCGAAATGCGCCTTCTCCCAGCCGGCGCGGACGAGCTGATCCGCGGCCTTGCCGGGCGCGATATCGGCGACGCCGACGATGTGAAGGCCGGGAATGCGTTGCGCCTGGGCGAGGAACATCGTCGCGAACTTGCCGCAACCGACGACGCCGACGCGCACCGGCTTGCCGGCGGCGGCGCGGGCGGAGAGGAGCTTGTGGAGATTCATGGGTCAGCTCCAAAGAATGTATATGCGCGCCCGGCCCTCACTTCCCATTCGCAACTTGGCGAATGGGAGTGAGAGCCGGCGCCGCTTCGATTCATCGCTTGTGCAATCGCGCCGGCGTGCCGGGTTGTGCCGGGGGCTGCGTCGCCGGCGGCGACGCTGCCGGCGAGAACGAGGCACGCGTTGCACCCCGCCGCGGAGCATCGGACTATTGCTTCTCCGGCGGGGCCGGCGCCGGAGCCGGCGGCGCTTCGCCGTCGCTGGCCGTGCCGGTGCAGAAGGTCACCACCATCTTGCAGTCCGTGCCGCCCTGCGATGTGCACTGCTGCACCGCGCGCGCCTGCCGCGCCTGCAATTCGCCGCCCCAGGCCCAGCCGTAGACGCCGTTGGGCGAGCCGGCCAGCGACGTGCAGCGGTTCTCGAACGTGTCGTAGATCTTGCAGTCGCTCGCATACTTGGCGCATTCGGCGAGCGCGCCGCGCTCGGCGTCCTCTTTCGTGCCGTAGTTGCGCGCATAGGAATAGGCGGTGCCGTTCTCGCTGAAGGCGAGAGCGCCCCACGTGCCCTGCGCGGCGGCCGGCGCCGCGAATGCCGCGAACGCGGCAAAAAGTGCGCCCACGAGGGCGGCGAGACGGAAGCGATGCATGATCTTGCCCCGGTTTGGTTGATGGCGATATCCGCACCATAGCATAAGCGGAACTACCGGTCTTGCGGCCTGTGCAGGGGCTCGGCGCTCAAGCCGCATGCGGACGCGCCGCGGCCCGGGCCAGCTCCGACAGGCAATCGTCGGCCAGGGGCTCGATCGGCGTGAAATCGCGGTGGGCGATCCATTCCGGCCGCTTGAACTGGCGGATGTGGTTGTCGACCCGGCAGAGTGAGAGGTAGACCGCGACGCGGTGCCAGGGCGAGATGTTGGGCGGCGAGGCGTGCACCAGGTTTGAGTGGAACATGACTACCGTGCCGGCCTTGCCCTTGCCCGAATAGATGCCGCCGCCCTCTTCGACGAGGCGCGCCACCGTGGCGTGGTCGAGCGTCCACAGCGGATAGCTCGTCGTGCTCTTGTCGTGGCCGGCGGCGAACACGCCCTTCTGGTGCGAGCGCGGGATGAACCAGAGCGGGCCGTTGAATTCGGTCACGTCGTCGAGATAGAGCGCGATGTTCATCGCCAGCGGCTCGGGCATGAGATCGTCGCGCGCCCAGGTCCCGTAGTCCTGGTGCCACTGCCAGACATCGCCGTCGAACGCGGCTTTGGCGTTGATCTTGAACTGGTGCATGTAGAGCTTGCCGCCGAGGATCTGCTCGATCGGGCGGATCAGGCGCGGATGGCGGCCGAGCCGGCGATAGGCCTCGTTGAAGGTGTGGGCGGCGAAGGCGGTGCGCGGCGTCGAGCCGTCTTTCTCGCGCACGACCTCTTGCCGCTTCTCGGCATAGATCGCATCGGCCTCGCGGCGCAGCAGCGCCACCTCGTCCGGACGGAAGAGCTCGGGCAACGCGATGAACCCTTCGCGGTCGAACTCGGCGAGCTGGGCGGAGGTGAGCTGCATGGCGTCTTCGTTCCTATACCGCCGGCGCGCATGGCTGTCGGCGGCGACATGAAAATGCCGGCAAATGTTAGCATCGGTCGCGCGCGATCGGCCAGGGCGGCGGGCGATGTTAATACCCCTCCCCCCGCGCAACTTAACAT
>JBKOUH010000307.1:0-2684 GCA_046723285.1 Pseudomonadota bacterium | reverse complement strand
TTTTTTCTCACACGATTTGGCGCCGACAATGCGGGGGGGGGGGTGGGGCACCCGCCCCTACGCCTTTAGAACGCCGCGCCGGATCTGATCGAGCTCGATCGATTCGAAGAGCGCGCGGAAATTGCCTTCGCCGAAGCCCTCGTCGCCCTTCCGCTGGATGATCTCGAAGAAGATCGGGCCGATCACGGTCTTGGTGAAGATCTGGAGCAGGATGCCGCCGCCCTTCGTGGGCGCGCCGTCGATGAGGATGCGCCGCGCCTTGAGCTCGGCCAGCGGCTCGCCGTGGCCCGGCAGGCGTTTGTCGAGGCCCTCGTAGTAGGTCTCGGGCGTGTCCTGGAATGCGACGCCCGCTTTCCCCAGGAGATCGACGGTGCCGTAGATGTCGCCGGTGCCGAGCGCGATGTGCTGGATGCCCTCGCCCTTGTAGGCCTCGAGATATTCGGCGATCTGCGATTTGTCGTCGGAGCTTTCGTTGATCGGAATGCGGATCTTCCCGCACGGGCTGGTCATCGCGCGGCTCTTCAAGCCGGTGAGCTTCCCTTCGATGTCGAAATACTTGATCTCGCGGAAATTGAAGAGGCGGCGATAGAACTGCGCCCAGGGGTCCATGCGCCCGCGATGGACGTTGTGGGTGAGGTGATCGATCGCGGCGAGGCCGGCGCCGGGGCCGCTGTCGCCGGTGGGCTCGAAATCGATGTCGTAGATCGTGCCGCGCGGCCCATAGCGGTCGACGAGATAGATGAGGCTGCCGCCGATGCCGCGGATCGAGGGGATGTTGAGCTCCATCGGGCCGGCCGTCGTCGGACCCGGCTCGGCGCCCATCGCGAGCGCGCGCTTATAGGCCTTGGTGGCGTTCTTGACGCGGAACGCCATCGCGCAGACCGAGGGCCCGTGCACGCGCGCGAAAGATTGCGCGAAGCTGTCGGGCTCGGCGTTCAGGACGAAGTTCACGTCGCCCTGCTTGAAGAGGGTCACGTTCTTCGAGCGGTGTCGGGCCACGGCGGTGAAGCCGAGCTGCTCGAACAGGCGCGCCAGCGCCGCCGGGTCGGGCGCCGTGTATTCGACGAATTCGAAGCCGTCGGTGCCCATCGGGTTCGCGGCATCGTCGGGCTCTTGCGTCATCGCCTTGGCCTGGACGGTCATCGGATCGCTCCGGCAACGGGTTCGCCGCGGCGGGCGGCGCTGTTGCGGCTAATCTAGGGCCGCGCGGGCGCGATGAAAACCGCGCCGGAACGGGGGCTGGCCCATTCGCCGCGGGCGTGCCGTATAATGCCGGACGCATGACGCCCCACGAATCGCCCTCCGCCCGCACGCACCTGGATCTTCGCCGCGGCATCGTCCTGATGTGCGGCGCGGTCGTGCTGTTCACGGTCAGCAGCACGATGGTGAAGGGGCTGGGCGAAGGCTATCCCGTCTCGCAGATGGTGTTCTTCCGCTGCCTCCTCGCCTTCTTGCCGCTCTACATCGCGATCCGGCGGGCGGGCGGCTGGCGCGTGCTGCGCACACATCGGCCGGGCGCGCATCTCTTCCGCGTCGTCGTCGGAGGGTTCGCGCTGTTCATCGGCTTCTACGCGCTGACCTTGATGCCGCTCGCCGACTATTTCGCGTTCACCTATGCGGCGCCGCTGTTCGCCACCATGCTGTCGGTGCCGATCCTCGGCGAGCATGTCGGCATCCGCCGCTGGAGCGCCGTCGCGTTCGGCTTTGCCGGCGTGCTGATCATGCTGAGGCCCGGCCTGCGGAGTTTCGATGCCGCGACGCTCTTCGCCATCGCCGCGGCGGCCACCTACGCGCTCGCGATCATCGCCGTGCGCAACCTCGCGCGCACCGAGAGCAGCGCCTCGACCGTCTTCTATTTCACGCTGGCCGGGCTCGTGCTCGCCGGCGCCGTGCTGCCGTTCGAATGGCGGACGCCCGACGCCAAGGAATGGGCGCTGCTTCTGGGCATCGGCGTCACCAGCGGCATCGGCCAAATCCTGATGACCGACGCCTACCGCTTGGCGCCGCCTTCGGTGATCGCACCGTTCGACTACACCTCGATGATCTGGGCGCTGATCTTGGGCTACGCCCTCTTCGGCAATTTCCCGCAGCCGGTGGTGCTCGCGGGCGCCGCGGTGGTGATCGCGTCGGGCGTCTACATCATCTACCGCGAGACCGTGCGCGGCGTGGAGCGGCCGCGGGTGACGCCCACGCCGCTGAAATAGGGCGTTCGCCGCGCGCCGGCGGCGCGCGCACCCGCTCAAATCACCGGCTCGTCGGGCGCGAAGAGGCCGCGGCGGTCTTCGATTTCGATGACCCAGAGATCGGGATCGCGCTTCCGCTGGCGCTGGATGTAGGCCTCGGCGTCGGCGTCGGCGACGGGTGACGCGCCGGTGCCGCGCAGCCAAGCGCGGTTGCCCTCGGCGTTGACGGTCTGCGAGAGCACCGTGGCGGTGCCGTCGAGGCGGCTGATCTTGAGCAGCACCGTGCCGGCGTCGCCGTCGCCGCGGCGCACCAGCGTCGCCACCACCGCGGTGTTCTGGTTCCAGCGCCGGATCAGCGCCGCGGCCCAGATTTCGGTTTTCAGGCGGGGCTCGGTCATCGCCAACTTCTGAAACGCGTCGGGGCGGGTCCCCGACCCCCCCCATTACCCCGTTAAGGCGCCACCGATTCCCCGCGCACCGTGCAAACAAGGGTGGACGGAA
>JBKOUH010000168.1:0-3316 GCA_046723285.1 Pseudomonadota bacterium | reverse complement strand
GCGTCGGGCTTCTTCTCGCCCAGCACGGCCGCGGCGGCGAGTTCGCCCATGAGGGCGCCGAATTTGAAGCCGTGCCCCGAGAAGCCGGACATGACGAAGCCCGCGGCGCCGAGTGGTTCCAAGATGAAGCGCTCCTGGGGTTCGACGTCGTAGAAGCAGGTCTTCGCCTCGACGATGCGATAGTTCTCGCCGTCGCGGAAGCGGCCGCGGCACTTGGCCAAGAGCTCCTCGGCCTCGGCGCGATGCGCCTCGCGCTCGCGGTCAGGATCGCCGGCGAGCGAAAACCGGTGGTCGCCGAATTTCAATCCGAGGCCGGAACGCGGCGGCACCGCATAATAGACGTAGTCGCGCTGCCGCTCGATCATCATCGGCGCTGTTGTCCACGCCGCGGCTTGGGTCGTCGGCGGATCGATGTAGACGACGATCTGCCGCGAGGGCGTCACGCGCGCCGCCAATCCCGGCACGAGCCGCGGCGTCCACGGCCCCGCCGCCACGATCACACGGTCGAATCCGTGGACCGCGCTGTCGGTAAGCTTGACGCGCGCGCGGTCGGCGTCGATATCGGCGATCTTGGTCTTGGCGTGCAGCTCGACGCCGTGCGTGCCCAGTTGGTGCGCAAGGCGCTCGACGATGCGGCCGGCGAACAGCGCGCCGCCGCGCGGCTCGTAGATGGCGGTGGAAATGCCCTCGGGCCGGAGATGCGGAAAGCGCCGGGCGAGCGCATCGCCGTCGAGCGTCTCGAACGCGATGCCGGCTTCGCCGAGGGACTTGGCCGAGGTTCGCGCCCAATCGGCGCCTTCGCCGTCGATGCCGATCGTGCCGGTCGCGGCGTATAGCCGTTCGCCGAGGTCGGACCAGAGCCGCTCCCAGGCCGCGAACGCAGCATCGATCATGCGCGTGTAGCCGACATCGCTGCCGTAGGGGTAGCGGATGAGGCGATGCTGATCGACCGAGGAGCCGAGCGGGTTCGGAATCGCGTATTGCTCGAACACGCTGACGCGCGCGCCGCGCTTTGCCAGCGCCCATGCCGCCGAAAGCCCCATGATGCCCGCGCCGACGATGCCGATTTTCAATCGGTCGATTTTCATGCCTTCAACCTCTCCGCCACGAGCTTGGCCGCCGCCAGATCCTCGAGCGCCGCGCCGACCGATTTGAACAACGTGATGGCGCCCGCATCGGTTCGCCCGGGCGCCGTTCCGCGGCAAAGATCGAAGAGATCACCCTTGATCGACTCGGCCTCGAGCGCGCCGCTCGTGAGCGGCTGCACGATGTCGCCGGCTTCTTTCATGGCACCGGCGCGGGTGTCGACATACACCTCGGCCCGGCGCACCGCATCATCGTCCGCCTCGCGCATCGCCGGTGTGAAGCCGCCGACGAGGTCGAGATGCTGGCCGGCGCGGAGCCATTTCCCCAGCACGAGCGACGTCTTCGCGAGCGTGGCGCAGGAAACAATATCGGCCGCGGCCACGGCATCCTCGAGCTTCGCCGCTACCGAGATCGCGACGCCGGGCAGATCGAGCTTCGCCGCCAGCGCCCGCGCGTGAGCTTCGTTGCGGCCCCAGACAGTGACGCGGCGGATTGGCCGCACCGCGCAATGCGCGGCGATCAAATGCGGCGCCAGCGCGCCGGTGCCGGCCATCAGCAAATGCGCCGAGTCCGCGCGCGAAAGAAAGCGCGAGGCCAGCGCCGAAGCGGCGGCGGTTCGGCGCAAGGTCAGCGCGGTGCCGTCGATCAGCGCCCGGGGCGCTCCGGTCGTGGCATCGAGCAGCAGATACTGGCCCATCACCGCGGGCAGGCTCTTGGCGGCGTTGCCGGGAAAGACGCTCACGATCTTGATGCCGAGCGCGGTGCCCGGCTGCCAGGCCGGCATCAACAGCAGCGTCGCTTCGGGCGCGCCCGGCACCGCAACGCCGTGATGATGGCGGAGCGGCACCTCGACGCCGGTCTTGAACATGGCGGCGAGCGCCTCGATCAGCGCCGGGAATGCGAGGCTGGCATGAACCTCCGCCGCGGAGACGATGCGCATCGGCTCAAGCGCGCGCCGAAGGCGCGGGGAGACGCTGGCGCGTCGCCTCGAGCTCGCGCCGCGTGGTGGCGAGCGCGCGTGCCTTCTCGCGCGCGGCGCGGCGCGATGCGGCGCCGCCGATCCACGCGATCAATCCGCCGAGGATGAAGCCGACGAAAGCCGCCGCCAGCACGAGTATGAAGGCTGCCACTTTCACTTCGGCAAACGGCAGCGGCCAGAGGTCGAGCGTTACCGCCTGATGGTTGTGAATGGCGAACGCGCCGAGGATGAGAGCCAGGGCGATTACGATGATCCAGCGCAGATATTTCACAATCCTGTCCTGCCGGGGAAACCCGGAAGCCGGCGGATCTACGCCTTTCCGTTGAGCCGCTCGCGCAGCTCCTTGCCGGTCTTGAAATAGGGCACGCGCTTGGCGTCGACCGAGACCGCACTGCCGGTGCGCGGATTGCGGCCCGTGCGCGCGGTGCGGTTCTTCACCGAGAACGCGCCGAAGCCGCGCAACTCGACCCGATTGCCCTCCGAGAGCGCGTCGGCGATCTCGTCGAACACCGTCTGCACGATGCGCTCGATATCGCGGTGGAGCAAATGCGGATTGCGCTCGGCCAAACGCTGAATCAGTTCCGATTTCGTCATCGGCCGCGATCGCTTTGCTTGTTTAGGACCCCGGCGCGCCGCGGACGCGGCGCATCCCCCCGTCATCTAAGTGCAGGGTGCCAAAGCGAAATCAGACCGTCAAGGGCGAGCGTCGAGGCGAGATCGCGCCGCCAGCCGAAAACGGCGCCGAAAAGGTCGCTCCAGGCCAGGCTGTCTTTGGGGTCGATGTCCTTAACCTTTAGGCCCTTGGCGATCTTCTTCTCTCGTTGCAGCCAGGCGAGGGCCTCATCCTGGCCGCCGATTTCGTCGACAAGGCCCAATATCTTGGCCTGGCGGCCCGTCACCACCCGCCCATCGGCGATTTCCTTGATCCGATCGTCGCCGAGATTCCGCCGCGCGCGCACCAGCGAGAGAAATTGATCGAACGAATCTTTGACCAGCGCGTCGATCACGGCGCGCGCCTCGGGCGAAATTTTCTCGAACAGATTGGGCGAGGCCTTGACCGCGCCGCTCTTGATCGCCTCTACCTTGATGCCGATCTTCTCCATCAGCGCCGTCACGTCGGTGGCCTGGAAGATCACGCCGATCGAGGCCGTGATCGTGCCGTCATAGGCGAAAATGCGGTCGGCGCCCAACGCGATGTAATAGCCGGCCGAGGTGGCGAGCGTGCCCATCGAGACGACGACGGGCTTCTTC
>JBKOUH010000116.1:0-5426 GCA_046723285.1 Pseudomonadota bacterium | reverse complement strand
CTCTCCAAATACGCGATGTACGCCGCGGACGAGCAGGTCCACATCGCGTCCTGGCCGAGTTTCGCGCTCTACCGCGGCATGGCTTATGCGCTGGGCCCGGAGGTGAACTTGGCCGCAAGCCAGGTCTACGCGGTGGAAGGCGGGTGCTACGTGATCGCGGCCTGCGCCGTCACTTCGCCCGAGATGATCAAGATGCTGGTCGATACGCCCGACAAAGAGATGTTCCTTAAGCCCGGCGGCGGCTTTGCGATGATTTTCGCACCTGACGGACGTGCGATGGCGGCGCATCTGCCGGAAACGGAGGAGGGACTGATCGTGGCCGACATCGATCTCGGCATGATCGCTCTCGCCAAGGCGGCGGCCGATCCCGCCGGCCACTATGCGCGTCCCGATGTGACGCGCCTGATGCTCAACGCAAGGCCGGCGCCGCGCGTCGAGGCCTTCGGGCCGCGCTTCGATGTGATCCAGGGCCAGGGCGGCGAACCGATGGCGCCGGCCGCGGACGCGGCCGACTGACCGAGTCCGGCAGGCACGGAAAGCGTGCGGGCGGCGGCTTTTCGCCCGCGGCGATAGCGTGGTAACCTTGCGGCAGCAGCAAGGATACCCACCATGCAGCGCTTCTTCATCGAGCAGATGGCGATGTATTCCGCCTATCATCGCGATGGGCGCAACAAGGCGACGCATTTCGTCGGCGTCCCGGCGATCGCCCTCTCGCTGATGATCCCGATGGCGATGGTGCGCTTCGCCAATCTCGACAGCTATTCGCTCACGCTGGCGACGCTCTTCGCCGCCGCGGTGATGATCTACTGGATCGTACTCGATCCGCCGTTCGGCGTGGCGACGGCCGCCATCTTCGTGCCCGGCGTATGGTTTGCCGACTGGCTCGCCCAGCACGGCGGCGCCACGGCCTGGGCGACGTTCAGCTTCCTCTTCGTCGGCGGCTGGATCATCCAGCTCGTCGGCCACGCCTTCGAGGGTCGCAAGCCGGCCTTGGCCGACAATCTCCTGCAGATCTTCATCGCGCCGGTCTTTCTCGTGGCCGAAATCGCGTTCATGCTCGGGCTCAGGAAGAACGTGCATGACGCCATGATGCGCCGCATGCCGGAATTCCTGCCCAAGAGCGGCGCGGCCGCTGCCGCCGAATAAAACGCGCGCCGAAGCCGATTCCAGTCAGTTCGTAGAGGGAAGACATGAAGCCTCGATACATGGCGCTAATGGCGCTCGTCTGCGCCGTCCTGCTCGCCGCGCCCGTAAAGGCGCAGCAGGCGGTCAATGCGATGCAGGATTGGGGACTGCTGGGCGCGTTTTCATCGCGCTGCGATATGCCGCCCTCGATGAGCAACGCCTACTACATTTTCGCGGCCTCGGCGGACGGGCGCGTTTATCTGCAGCGCGATTTCGGCGATCCCGACAAAAACGACCGCAGCGAGGTCGTTTCGGCCGTACCGCGCGCCGACGGCACGCTGGCGCTAACGATCAACTTCCCGTCGATCGGCCAGGTACGGCTCAACGTCTACACGAAAGCCGAAGGCCGCGTGCGCGTGGTCTACAATAGCCGGTCGGACAACAGCGACGTGACCGTCGAGAACGGCGTTCTCCGCCACAACGGCCAGCCGACCCCGTGGTCGCAGAGGTGCCGCTAGCCGGCGCCTAGCCGGGCCATACCGCGCGCGCGACCTCGACGATGCGGGCGAGTTTCGCGCGCTGATCGGCCGGCGTCACCGGGTTGCCCTTGATCGAGCTCGCGAAGCCGCATTGCGGGCTCAACGCCAGCTGCTCGATCGGCGCAAGGCGCGCGGCTTCCTCGATCCGGCGCTTCAGCTCGTCGGCGCTTTCGAGCCGCGGCGTCTTGGTCGAGACCAGGCCCAACACCGCGAGCTTGCCCTTGGGCAACAGCTTCAACGGCTCGAAGCCGCCGGCGCGCGCGGTGTCGTATTCCAGGAAGAAGCCGTGCACGTTGACGCGATTGAACAGCACGTCGGCGACGGGATCGTAGCCGCCCTGGGCCGACCAGCCGCCTTCGCGGTTGCCGCGGCATTGATGCATGGTAATCGTGACGTCGGCGGGCAGGCCGACGAGCACGTCGTTGATGCGCCGCGCGTACTCGACGAGCAGCTTGTCCGGATCGTTGCCGAAGGATTTGACCGTCTCGCGATACTTGGGATCGCAGAGGAACGCGATGCTGGTGTCGTCGAGCTGGATGTAGCGCGCGCCGGCCTGGACCAGCGCCGCGAACTCCTGGCGATAGGCGGCTGTGAGGTCGTGCCAGAACGCGTCGATGTCCTTGTAGTGGCCTTCGCGGATGCCTTTGTCGCCGCCGCCGTACATGTGCAGCAAGATCGGGGCCGGAATCGTCACCTTCGGCACCGCCTTGGCGTGCGCCCTCAGGAACTGGTAGGCGCGCACGATCGGGCTCGGTTTCCAGCGGATCGGCGAATTGATCCAGAGACGCGAGAACGGCTGCTCCTTGCCCTCGGGCGTGTGCCAGGTGAACGCCACCGTGCCGGTGCGGTGCGCCGAGATGCCGTCCCAGTTGAGCAGCAGCTCGAGCCACCAGCTCCGGCGGCGGAACTCGCCGTCGGTCACGGCCTTGAGGCCGAGGCTCTCCTGCATCGCAACGGCGTCGCAGATACAGCGGTCCTCGACCGCGTGCAGCTCGGCATTGTCGTGCGGGCCCAAATGCTGGTCGGGCGTCTGCGGCCCCAGGAAGCGCTCGCGCGCCAATTTCAGTTCATCCGGGCGCAGCAGGCTGCCGACCTGATCGGCGCGGAACGGCGGGCGGCCGTTCGAGGTCTTCTCCGGCATAGGGACTTCCTCCCGCAGGTGCTTTTGCCCGCGGTCTTATGGCGGCTGGGGAGGCGAGGCAATCGTCGACGCACGCAAGCGCGCCGCGTCCGCGACACATTGGCTGTGGGCGCAATCCCAAGCGCGACTACACGGCAGTCCCCATGCGCGTCGCCTCGACGAAGCCTTCGGTGGCGTCGTCGATCGTACGGCCGTGGCGGCCGCGCGGCGGATGGACGAAGAGCTGCTTCGGATCGATGCGCGTCTGCGCCGGCGGCGGCGGAGTCATCGCGTAGGGCGCCGGACGCGCGTGATCGGCAAGCAACAGGTCGGCGTTGTAGACCTTGTTGAAGCGCCACAGCATCTTGAAGAAATTCGTTTGCCCTTTGGCGAGCAGGCGCGCGGTGAGGGCACTCGCGTCGCGCAGCGCCTTCCAGCCGAGATGCTTGCGCGCCATAACCTGCTGCGTGTGCACGAGCTCGCGATAGAAGCGGTCGAGCGGCAGCCGAGTCGGCAGCACGGCATGCTGGATGTCGATCATCCTGTAGTCGCGCGTGGTGAGCGGCCGCTGCTCGGTGCGCCAGATCTCGGTGCCGGGGTAGGGCGTAGCGACACTGATGTTCACGACCTCGGGGATCTCGAGGCACCAGTCGCGCACGACCTGGAATCGCTTCTCGTCCCAATCCGGATCGGCGATGAGGTTGATGGCCACGGTCATGCCCAGCGAGCGCGCGTATTCCAGCGCCTCGAAATTGCCGCCGAGCGAGGTGCGCTTCCGGTGCTTCTTCAGGCCCTCCTCGTCGATCGCTTCGATGCCGAGGAAAAGGTATTCGACGCCGAGCCGGCGCCAGAGCGCGAACACCTCCTTGTTGCGCAACAGCACGTCGCCGCGGGTCTCGAGATAGTATTTCTTCTTGATCCCGCGCTTGGCGATGGCTTCCCCGAGCGCTTGGCCATGCGAGGATTGGATGAACGCGACGTCGTCGACGATGAAGACGCCGGGCTCCTTGACCCGCGCGAGCTCTTCCACGGCCACATCGACGCTCATCGTGCGATAGGAGCGGCCATAGAAGGTCCAGGCGCTGCAGAAATTGCAGTCCCAGGGGCAGCCGCGCGAGAACTCGATCGAGGCCGCGGGGTCGAGGGAGCCGATGAAGTATTTCCGCCGGTGCCGCACGAGGTCGCGCGCCGGCCTCAACGCGTCGAGATCGTGCACGAAGCGCGGCGGCGGCCCGTCGCCGTCGAGCGTCACGGCGCCCGCGACCTTGTGTGCTGCCTTGCGATCATGTTCGGCCGCTTCGAGCAGGTCGGCGATGGCGGCTTCGCCCTCGCCGCGCAGCACGCAATTGATCGCACCCTCGCCATGTGCGAGGAAATCCTTGGCGATGAACGACGCGCTATGGCCGCCCACGGCGACGTAGCAATCGGGCAGGCGCGCCTTGGTCGCCTTGGCGAGATCGACGATCTCGGGCACGTTGGCGAGATAGTTGCACGAGAACGCGACGGCCTCGGGCCGCCAATCCTCGAGCATGCGGAAATAGGCCTTGTGGTTCTCGACCTGGAGGTCGATGAGCCGCACCTCATGCCCGGCCCGCCGCGCCGCTTCCGCCGCCAGTTCGAGCCCGAGCGGCTCCAGGCGGAGGAAGATCTTGGTGTACATCAAGGGGCCGGGGTGGACGGCAAGAAAGCGCATGACAGGCCTCGCAGCGGTTCGCCGTAGGTCCAACGATCCGAATTAGGCTTTGTCTCGGTGGCGCCAAGGGGGCGCCCCGCGCCATCGAAACGCCCGATTGGTCAGGCCGCCGCCAGCGCCTCGTCGAGATCGGCCATCAAGTCGTTTACGTCTTCGATGCCGACCGAAAGGCGAACGAGTCCGTCGCCGATGCCGAGCTGCGCGCGCACCTCGGGCGGCACCGAGGCGTGGGTCATGATCGCCGGATGCTCGATCAGGCTCTCGACGCCGCCCAGCGACTCGGCGAGCGAAAATAGCTGCGTGCGCTCGAGGAAGCGCTTGGCCGCGCCAAGGCCGCCCTTGAGTTCGGCCGAAATCATGCCACCGAAGCCCGGCATCTGGCGCTTGGCGAGCGCGTGCTGCGGATGGCTGGCGAGGCCCGGATAGAAGACGCGCGCGACCTTCGGGTGGCGCTCGAGCCAGGCCGCGATCTTCTGGGCGCTGGCGCAATGGCGCTCCATGCGGATCGCGAGCGTCTTCAAACCGCGCAGGGCCAGGAAGGAATCGAACGGCCCCGCCACCGCGCCGATCGAATTCTGGAGAAACGCCAGCCGCTCGCGCAACGCCTCGTTGGAGCCGATCGCGATGACGCCGTTCACGACATCGGAGTGGCCGTTGAGGTATTTCGTCGCCGAGTGCATGACGATGTCGATGCCCATTTCGAGCGGCCGTTGCACGAAGGGCGAGGCGAAAGTGTTGTCGATCACGGTCGTGATCCCGCGCGCGCGGCCGATCTTGGCCACTTCGGCGAGATCGACGAGGCGAAGCAGCGGATTGGTCGGGGTCTCGACCCAGATCAGCCGGGTCTTGGGCGTGAGCGCGGCTTCGAGCGCGCCGGGCTTGGAGAGGTCGGCATAGGTGAAATCGAGCCCCGCGCTCCTGCGGCGAACGCGTTCGAACAGGCGCCGCG
>JBKOUH010000092.1:0-4884 GCA_046723285.1 Pseudomonadota bacterium | reverse complement strand
ATCAAAGCCCCCTCCTCCGCCACCGCACCGGCACGCTTGACCACGAAGGCCACGGCGCGTTCGCCGCGCTTCGTCTTGGCGCCCGCCACTTGGCAGGCCGCTACCGCGGGATGCGCCTCGATGTGGCTCGAGATCTCGATCGGATTGACGAGGTAGCCGCCGAGGCGCAACGCATCGCCCATGCGCGCCAGGAAAACAAAGCCGCCCGGCACCGTGTAGCCGAGATCGCCGGTGCGCAGATAACCGTCGTCGGTGAACGCCGCGGCCGTCGCCGATGGATCGTCGGCATATCCGGCCATGAGGCTCGGACCTTTGGCTTCGATCTCGCCATGTGCACCGTCGGCGAGGATCGCGCCGGTTTCAGGGTCGCGCACGCGCACGCGCGCCAGCGGCGAAACCGGGCGGCCACCGCCGCGCGCGCGTTCGGCGGCCGGGGCAGCGGGCGATTGGCTCGCGAACAGCGCCTGGATCTCGCTCATGCCGTAGAGGCCGGTGAGCGGCAGGCCGCGCGCGTCGCCGAGCGCCACGAATTCCGCGGGATCGCCGTTGAACGCGGCAAATCCGGCGCGGCGTAGAGTCGGAAACGGGCGCTGTGTCGGCACCGCATCGAGCATGCGCCGGTACATCTCGTCGCTGCCGTTCATGTGCGTGACGCGTTCCGCGGCGACGGCGCGCGCGCCGGCTTCGGCTTCGAAGGCCGGCAGCAGGATCATCGGCCGCCGCGCGGCAAACGTGGCGAGCGCCTGCGAAAGGCCGAACACGCCGCAAAACGGGAGCGCCTGCAGCATCACGGCGTCGGCCGCGTGGTAGCCGAAGGCCGGCGCCACGGCGCGCGCGTGGTCGACGAGGCTCCGCTGCGTGTGCAGCACGAATTTCGGCGCCTTGGTGGTGCCGGAGGTGGTGAAGATCGCCGCGCCGGCTTCGGCTGTACCCGTATCGCGCTCGAGCGGCGCGGCATTCGCGACATCCGCGTAGCGGACCATGCGCTTGTTCGCGAGGCCCGCCGGCAGCGCCACGGGGACTTCGCCTTCGTCGTAGGCGACGACCGTTTCGAGGCGATCGAGGGCGGCGGGATCGACCGCGTCGAGAATGCCGAGGAAATCGATGTTCTTGAAGCCGGGCCACAGCACCAGCGCGCGGGCGCGCGAGCGGCCGACGATGTCGGCGACTTCGACCGCGCGGAACCGCGTATTGACGGCGACGGCGACGGCGCCGATGCGCGCGAGCGCGAACAGAAGCTCGAGCCAAGCCGGCGCATTGGGCAGCCAGAGCGCGACGCGGTCACCGGGCTTGATGCCGATCGCCGACAGCGCGCCGGCGATCCGCGCGACGCGCGCCGTGAATTCGGCGAAGGAAATGGCGCGCCCGCGATAGCGGATCGCGGTTGCGGCGCCGTCGGCCGCGCCGAACAGAGCGGCGAGTGTCGAGCCCATGCGCTATCGATTAGCCGTGCGCGCGGTCGCGCGTAAAGGAGTCAGCGTCGCACGAATTCTAACGCAGGATCGAACCCCGCCGCGAGGGTGTCAAAAAAGCCAATGAAATCTGGCACAAAACGAATGGGCCCGGAGCCGAAGCCCCGGGCCCGACGCGCGTGAGGGAGGAGGACCGCGCGTTTCTGCATGCTCACTATAACGCTCGATTCCTCGCGGAATCTAGCGTCAATGCGACGCAACCGTACTGATATGTTAGGCCGCCATCGGCTTGCCGTACTTTTCCACCGCCTTGGCGACGCGAGTCTGGATCGGCTCGACCGCTTCGTTCGCGGTCTTCACCGAGAGCTCGGCCATCTTGGTGGCACCGGCGAACGCCATGTCGAATGCGGCGCGCGCGAAGCCGGTCTGCACTTCGAGCATGTCCTGCATCGTCTTGATGCCGGAGAGCGCCTTCACATTGGCGAAGCTCGCCTCGGCCGCTCTCTTGCCATAGGCCGTGACTTCATCGGCGAGCGCTTCGAAGCCCTTGGTGGCGATGTCGGCGCTGGCGAAGCTGGCGTCGAGGCTCTCCTTGGCGAAAGCCGTCGCCTCGTCGAACTTGCCGACCGCCTGCGGGAAGGCCTTCTCGACCTGCTCGCGCGTGAAAGCCGTGCTCTTGTCGAAGCCCTTCACGGCGGCGTCGCTGCCGGCCTTGTAGAGCTTCTGTGCTGTGTCCTTGCCGGCCTTGAAAAGCTTCAACGCCGTCTCTTGGCTCGTCTTGACCGCGGCTTCGATCTGCTCGAGGCCGGCAACCTTGGTGAAATCCTGGGCGATCATGGGTTCGTCTCCTGTCCGTCCCGCCGGCTTTGGCGGTTGACGGTTCTGGTTTCTGTTTGCTGCGCCGCACTGGTTATGCTGCGCTGCAACATTGCCCAATATAGGGGCCAGGAGATCGCTGTCAAGGCAAAAATGGTGCGGCGCACAATAATTGGGGTAAGACCGGCCCGAAGCACATGCAAGTCTTTATAAAATCGAGACTTTCCGCCGAACCGCCTGCGACACTGCGGACCGCGGCAGAGCCGCGTTAGGCGGCGGCAAGGTTCTCGCCGGCCAGCGCGCGGCGGATGAGGGCCCGGGTCCGATCGAGGCCGTAAAGCGCGATGAACGTGCCCATGCGCGGGCCTTGGCTTTGGCCGAGCAGCACTTCGTATTGCGCCTTGAACCAGTCGCGGAGATTGGCGAAGCCGTGGCGCTTGCCGACCTCGTAAACCTGATTCTGGATGTCTTCGGCCGCGGTGCCGGGCGCAATCGCAGCCAGCGCGTTCTCGAGATCGGCGAGCGCCGCGCGCTCCGTCTCGGTCGGCGCGCGGTACTGCTTCGCCGGCTTGACGAAGTCGCGATAGTAGACGAGCGCGTAGCCGACGAGGCGGTCGAGGATCGGCATTTTTTCGGGACTGGCGCCGGCGCGGTAATTCGCGATGAAGCCCCAGAGCACGTCCTTGCTCTCGGCGTTCACGACGCTGGCGAGGTTGAGGAGAATCCCGAAGGTGAGCGGCAGCTCGGCGCGCGGCGGATTGCCGTTATGGATGTGCCAAGCCGGATTCTCGAGCCGCGGCGCCGGCTCCTCCTTCGCGAACGCGTCGAGATAGCCGAGATATTCGTCGACGGTTTTGGGGATCGCGTCGAAGAAGAGCCGCTTCGCGCGGCGCGGCTGCTGATACATGAACAGCGAGAGCGATTCGGGCGGCGCGTATTTCAGCCAATCCTCGACCGCGAGCCCGTTGCCCTTGGACTTCGAGATCTTCTCGCCCTTCTCGTCGAGGAAGAGCTCGTAAGTGAAGCCTTCGGGCGGCCGCGCGCCGAGGATGCGGCAGATCTGGCTCGACAGGCGGACCGATTCGATCAGGTCCTTGCCCGACATTTCGTAGTCGACGCCGAGCGCGGCCCAGCGCATCGCCCAATCCGCCTTCCATTGCAGCTTGCAATGACCGCCGGTGACCGGCTGCTCGAAGCGGCCCTCGACGGCGTCCTCGAACACGATCGTGCCGGCGTCGGGCTTCACCTCCTTGGCGGGAAGCTCGAGCACTTGCCGCCGCCCGTCGCGCTCGCGGATCGGCAGGAACGGGCAATAGGTGGCGCGCCGCTCGGGGCCGAGCGTCGGCAGGATGACGTTCAGCACCTCGTCGAAATGGCGCAGCAGGCTGAGCAAGGTCTCGTCGAAGCGACCGCTCTTGTACGCTTCGGTCGAGCTCATGAACTCGTATTCGAAGCCGAACTGGTCGAGGAAGCCGCGCAGCCGCGCATTGTTGTGATGCCCGAAGCTCGGATATTGGTTCGAGAACGGATCGGGGATCGAGGTCAGCGGCGTGCCGAACGAGCGCACTTTGTCGCCGATGTAGCGGGACATCATGTCCCGATTCGGCACGTTGTCGGGAACCTTGCGAAGCCCGTCGAGATCGTCGGAGAAGGCGAAGAGGCGCGTCGGGATGTCGGGGCAAAGGCGCGCGAAAGCCTGGCGCACCATGGTCGTGCGCACGACCTCGCCGAAGGTGCCGATATGCGGCAGCCCCGAGGGGCCGTAGCCGGTTTCGAACAGCACGTAGCCCTTCGGCGGAATCTTTCCGCCGATGCGTTCCGCGATCTTGCGCGCTTCTTCGAATGGCCAGGCCCGCGCCGCCTCGGCCAAGGCACGTTCGTCCGTCATTCCCGCCGTGTCCGCTGGAGTGGGCCGGAAGCTAGGCACCACCGGAAGGCCCGTCAACCGGCGCGCGTCAGGCCCATTGCATCTTGCCGCAAGCGGGACGGCGTTCGTAGCGCCAGGGGCCCGCGATTGAGCGCGAGCATCAACCGGCTCGACGGCACGCGCGTTACATCTGCGACTGGAGGTAGTTCGGCACGCCGACCTTCTCGATCAGCTCGATCTGCGTTTCGAGCCAATCGACGTGCTCCTCGGTGTCGTCGAGGATGTGGCGGAGGATGTGGCGCGAGACGTAATCCGACGCCTCTTCGCAGGCGGCGATCGCGGGCAGCAGATCCTCGCGGCCCTTCCTCTCCATCGCGAGATCGCTCTTCAGGCCCTCGGGCAGATCCTCGCCGATCTTGAGCTTGCCGAGGTCCTGGAGGTTGGGGAGACCCTCGATCACGAGGATGCGCTCGACGAGCTTGTCGGCGTGCTTCATTTCGCCGACCGATTCCTCGTATTCCTTCTTGGCCAATTTCTCGAAGCCCCAATTCTTCCACATGCGCGCGTGCAGGAAGTATTGGTTGATCGCGGTCAGCTCGTTGAGCAGCACTTTGTTGTGTTGCTTCACGATCCCCTTGTCGACCTTCATCGCCGATCCTCCGCCCGGACGCCCTCGCAATAACGGCGCGTCCGTGAAGCCGTTCCCGCCGCCACGATCTTAGGCGCCGCGGCGGCGCGGAAACGACGACCCGCGACGGACAACGCTATTCGGTTTGGGGAGAACGCAGC
>JBKOUH010000186.1:0-3058 GCA_046723285.1 Pseudomonadota bacterium | reverse complement strand
CTTCTTCACCGGCTCGTCGCGGCGCACGCCGCGATAATTCCAGCGGCCGTCGGTGTTGTACCACTGGTATTCGAACACCTCGCGCACGAGCTCGTATTTGAGCTTGCCGGCGGCCTTGCGATTGCCGTCGCGGTCGACGGCGACCGCGAGGAAGTTCCCGGGCTTGCCTTCGGCGACCGTGCCGTCCTCGCTGTCGAGCTTGATGCCGTAATAAAGGCTGCGGTGCGCGATCGGCACCGAGAGGCGGCGCTCGATCGCGCGCCCGCCTTCCTCGTTGAGCGTCACGCGGATGTCGGCCGTGAGCGGGCGCGTCGTCGTGAACGTCTCGTCGAGCGAGATTTGCAGCGCGGCTTCGCCCTTGGCGTCGGTCTTGGCCGAGGTGATTTCCTTGCGCTTCGAGTCGACGCGCTCCTGCACCAGCCCGAAGAAATAGCCGGACAGCGCCGGGAAGGCCGCCGTGTCGACCTTGATCGTGGCTTCGCCGTCGACGGCGAGATCGGCCGCGGGCGCGCCGTAAAGGAAACGGCCGACGACGCTGATCTTGACCGGCTTGTCCGCCGCCAAGAGCTGGGGCTCGGCCGCGAGCGTCATCTCGAGCCGCTCGGGGACGAAATCCTCGACCTTGAAGCCGGTGCTGCCGATCGCCGGCCCCTTGGGGTCGACATGGGCGACGAGGCGCCAGCTTCCGGTCGGCGCCGATTTCGCGAGCGGAATCGAGACGGTGTAGCCGGCGGCACTCGTCGAACGCAGCGTGAAGCGCTGCGCCTCGACGCCGTCCGGGCGGACCAGGCGCAGCACCAGCGGCGTATCGCCGGCCGCGCGCGCATTGTTGTCGCGCAGCAGTGACGCCACGTGCACGGTCTCGCCCGGGCGATAGACGCCGCGCTCGGTGTAGACGAACGCGTCGGCGCCGTTGGGCGCGTCGCGCCCGCCCACGCCGCGGTCGGTCAGGTCGAACGCCGCGCGGACGAGGTCGATGAACGCGAACTCGCCCTCGGCGGTGGAGAGCATCAGCGCGGCGGCGCGGTTGCCGCCCTGGCCGCGCAAGAGGCCGGGCGCGAAATTGGCGCGGCCATCGGCGTCGGTCGTGGCCGTGCCGAGAATCTCGTTGTTGCGCGCCATGAGGCGCACTTCGACGCCGGCGCGCGGTTGCGCGTTCTCGTAGGAGCGCACGAACACCCCGAGGCCGCCCTCGCCGGTGTAGGTGCTGATGCCGAGATCGGTCACCACCACCCACTGCGTCGCCCATTCCGAAGAGTCGCTGTCGCTGTCGTCGTCGCCGGTCTTGGCCTTGGGCGCCGAACGCGCCAGCACCACGTAGATGCCGGGCTTCGGCTGCTTCACCACGTCGGCGAACGGCACGGCGGTCACAGCTTCCTTGTTGCGCTCGCCCTGGATGCGCATGGTGCCGGTCCACACCAGCTCGCCCTGGTTCTCCTCGATGCGCTTGGCGCTGTGCTCGTAGAGCAGCTCGCGCACGCGCTCGCCGGTGATCTCGTTGATGAGGTTGCGGTCGTTGATGCGCAGCACGCGGATCTCGGCGCGCTCGACGTTGACGGTCGAGAGCGGAATGCCCTGGCGGCTCGCCTTCGGCAGGATGTAGGCGCGGCTCCGGAACGCGAGCGTCACCGGCCGGTCGGGCACGGCGATCACGTAAGTCTCGGTGCGCGCAACCAGCAGCTCGCCGGTCGAGGGCAGGCCCTGGCGCACGGTCACCTTGTAGCTCTGGCTGAACGAGACGCCGGAGATGCAGAGCGTGCCCTCCTTGGCGTCGAACGCGGCCTTGATCGGCGGATCGATGGCGACGTAGCGCGCAAAAAGATTGGGATCCTGCTCGGGAAGATGCTTCGAGAACGTGAGGCAAAGGCGCGGCTGCTCGCTGTCGACGTCGGCGCGCGTGGTCACGACCTGGTGGCGATACTGCATCACCATCGCGTTCAGGCGGTTGCGCACGTTCTGGTTCGCATCGAGCTTCAGCGAGTCTTCGTAGGCGGCAATGCCCTCTTCGGGCTCGCGCATGATCTCGTGCCAGTAGCCGATGTAGTAGAGCGCGAGCGCGCTCTCCTTGCTGTTGGCGGCCTTCTTCCACGCGACATGCGCGGCCACGAGAGCGCGGCGGTGATCGGCGGCGCGCTGGGCGCCAAGCGCGTTCGAGTAGGCGATCCACACCGCGTAGGTCCCGCCGCCATGGGCGATCACGCGCTCCAAGAGCGGAACCGCCTCGGCGAATTTCCTCTCGCGGACGAGGCCCGTGGCCACGACGAGCGCCTGCTGCGCCAGCAGCGGTTGCGGCCGCTCGTTGGGCTTCAAGAGGCGCGTTCGAATGTCTTGCTCGAAGCGCGCGGCCGCGGCCGCCGCGGTGGGCGTGTCGTAGGCCTGGGCGGCGGCGGGAGGGGCGAGGGAAAGGAGAACGAGGAAGGCGGGCAGGAGCGCGCGCGCAAGCAGCGACATCGACGGATACCTCAGTTATCGGTTCGGCAACCCCAATTGCCGAACCCCTCTTTTTCTTCAGGCTGCGGCGACGGGCGCCGCATCCAAAGATATACGCTAGATTCCCGCTGCGCGCGCCTATCGCGTAACACTTTGTCGATTGTACGGCAGAGACGGAGGCAAAGCGGTGACATCATCCGTGGAAGCGGCGGAAGCGGCGGCGATCATCCGCGCGCTCGGCCTCGCGCCGCACCCGAAGGAAGGCGGCTACTTTCGCGAGACCTATCGCGCGGCGGAGGCGCTGCCGCACGGCGCCATCCCCCGGCGCCATGGCGGACCGCGCGCGGCTTCGACCGCCATTTACTATCTGTTGACGCCAACGACCTGCTCCGCCTTGCACCGGCTCGCGAGCGACGAGGTCTTTCATTTTTATGCCGGCGATCCGGTGGAGCAGCTCCGTCTTTATCCGGAGGGTCGCGGCGAGGTTGTTACGATCGGAAACAATCTCGCAGCCGGGATGCGCCCCCAAACCGTGGTGCCGCGCGGCGTCTGGCAGGGCGCCAAGCTTGCGGCCGGCGGGCGCTACGCGCTGCTCGGCTGCACCGTGGCCCCGGGCTTCGAGTATGCC
>JBKOUH010000078.1:0-7675 GCA_046723285.1 Pseudomonadota bacterium | reverse complement strand
GGCTCGGCACGTCGTGCCCGGCCACGATCGGACACGGCTATTGGGCCGCGCATTACAGCGACGGCCAGACCGTGTTCCACGCCACCAACGTCACTTTCTCCGGCTACGACCGCGTGCGGCATGCCGGCAATTGCAGCGGCGGTTATTTCCGCTTCGTCGATCGCGACACCACGATGGACCGGCAAGGCGCCACCTCGCGGCGCGCGCAATAGTCGGCCTCGCCGGTCCGCGGCGCACGATTGCGCCGCGGAGGTCCTCTATGCATTTTGGCGAGGAGGACGGCGACGCGCTCGGTCTCGTTACGCTCGAATCGGGCACACTCATCGCTGCGCCACCCGCGATTCCGTGAAGCACCCATGGCCGTGACGATCGATCCATCCGCGACTGCCGCGCCGCCTTTGATCCGCCTCTCGAATTTGTGGTGGGTCGCCGTTGCATTCGTCATAGCGGCGGGCGCCATCGCGTCGGGCGATCATTGGCTCTTGAACTTTGTGCACGTCATGACCGGCCTGCTCTGGACCGGCATCGATCTGTTCATGGGCTTCGTGCTCGGCCCCGTCCTGCGCCGGCTCGATCTTTCGGCGCGGCGGGCCATCACCATCCGCCTGATGCCGCGCATGGTGTTCATCATGCCGACGCTCGCGATCATCACGCCGACGACGGGCTGGTTCCTGGCCGGTCAGCTCGGGTTTCTCGAACTGCCGTGGCCCTCGATGTGGTGGACCGTCGCGGCTCTGGGCGTCAGCACCGTTCTGGGCCTCCAAGGCCTCGGGGTGCTGCTGCCGACGAACTTGCTCGTCTGCCTGGAGCTGCAGAAGGCAGCGCCCGACTTCGACAGGCTCCAGCGCCGGATGCGCCGTTACCTCTGGGTCATCGCCGCGCAAGGAGCGATGCAGATCGTCATCATCCTGATCATGGCGCGCTTCGTGACCGGCATCTGAGGCGTCGTCGGAGCCGGCTTCCTGCGGCCTAAGCCGGCGGCGCAACGAAATTGACCTCGGTCATGCTCGCGATGCGGACCATTTCCTGCGGATCCTTCAAGTTGTTGATCCGGTCGAAGAGCGTCTTCAGGTCCCGCGTCGGCGCGACCCAGAACATGCTTGTCGCGGTCGCCCCGGATTTGTTGGCGAAGGCGTGCGGGACTCCTTTCGGCAGGCGGACGAGGTCGCCCGGCTTGGCAATCAGATCCTTGCCGTCGAGCCAGACGTCGTACCGGCCGCTCAGCACGTAGAGGAACTCGTCCTGGCCGTGATGAAGGTGCGGTGGCACGAACGTGCCATCGGGAAAGACAGCATGCCATGCCATCGAATCCTCGGAGTGCTGCTTCAATGTGTAAGTCTGTCCAAGCAGGTGCCACACTACGCCGTCGAAGGCCTGGTCGGTGCTGGTAATGCCGGCGGGCATCGTGATCATCTCGCTTCGTCCTCCGTTGCGGGATTGGCTGGGTTCATCGGGTCAGGAACTCGGCGACGATGGTTGCCGCCGCGGACGTTTCCTCGAGCACGAGGTGGCCGGTTGCGGGCACGATCTCCGCGCGGCCCTCCGGAAGCAGCGCGAGCCAGGCATCGCTCTGCGCCGTCGGACGCAGACGGTCATTGGCGCCCCACAGCACGAGCGTTGGGACTCGGATGCGGTGCAGCCAGCGTGCAAGCTTGGGATTGCCTTGCGGATGATCGCCGATGAGCTTGGCGAGACCCGTCATCTCTCGGCCTATCCGGGCGTCGAAGGCGGGGTCGGGCTGTTTCGGAAAATAGCGCAGGGCCGCGGCCGGATCGTGCGCGAGATAGGCCGGCAGTTCCTGCGGCGCGATCTTGAACAGATCGGGCGCCGGCGCGGCCGCCACGACGAGGCCCACGGGCGCGATCAGCGCCAGGCGGCGCAGCCGCTCCGGCTGACGGATCGCGTATTCCGCAGCCAGCCATCCGCCGAGCGAGAAGCCCGCAAGGTCGAAACTGTCCGCGCCGAGCCGATCGAACAGGTCCATGTAGTGGAGGACGTAGTCCTCGATCGTGTCCAATCCGTCGGCATCGCCGGAATCGCCGAAGCCCGGGTGGTAGGGAATGACGACTCTGCGTTTTGCCGCCCAGCGGCGGGCGGCCTCGAAGCCCGTGAACGTGCCCGTCCCGTGGAGGAACACGAGCACGGGCCCGGAGCCGATCGAATGCACGACGGTGCGGATGCCGTTGATGTCGTATTCGGCGCGGTCGAAGCCGGCCATGTCGACGACGGGCTTTCTCGTCATCTCGTTCATGGGTGAAACCGCGCTCAGCCGGCGACGCCGAACACCGTCCACTGGGCACCCGGCTTCGGCAGCCCGAGCAGCGCACGGCCACATTCCTCGACGATCTGGTCGGCCTGGAGGATGTGCTGCGTGCCGGAATGGATGTCGCGGTAGAAGCGCTGCATCGTCGTGTTGTGCAGCGAGGCGCCACGGGCGGCGCGATGGGCGAACGTGCCGACGTCGGAGATCACGTCGTGGAGATGCCGGAGCCCGAGCTTGATCATAGTCATCTGCTCGAGCGACGGCCGCTCGCCGCGATTGCAGGTTTGCGAGACGCCGCGCCAGGTGTCGTAGGCGAGCGCACGCGCAGCGCGGTAGCGCGCCTCCGCTTGCGCGAACTGGAACTTGAAGCTGGCGCTGTCGCACGACATGCCGAAGACGTCGCGGCGCGGAACGATGACCTTCACCAGCTCGTCGAGAATCCGGCGCCCGACACCGAGCGCCCAGCCGGTGTGGGCCCAGGCGCTGTAACCGGGAAGGCCGAGATGGCCCTGCGTCCCGCCGCGCAGGGGTCCTGCCGCCTCGAAGCCGTAGGTCATGTATGCGGGCACGAATAGCTCCTCGGCGTCGGCGATCGTGTAGTCGAAGCTGCCGGTCGCGCGCAGGCCGAGAACGTCCCAATTGCCGAGCAGCTTGATCGTCGAGCGGGGATGGTGGGTGATGACGATCTTCGGCTGGCCGCTGGGCTGGATGACCATCTCGCCCGTCTTGGGGTCGGTGAGGAAGCAGCCAGTGTGAATCCAGTCGGCATGCTGGATGGCGCTGCCATAGGCCCAGCGGCCGCGGATCATGTAGCCGCCGTCCACCGCGCGTGCGAAGCCGCGCGGAACCCCGTTGCCGGCCATCGTGACGTTCGGGCCGGCGGCGAAGACCTTCCGGATGCCTTCGTCGGCGATGGCGATCGCCATCATGCTGCTTTCCATGACCGAGGCCAGCACGCACCAGCCCGCGGACGCATGCGCGTAGGACAGGCGCTCGACGATGGTCATGGCGTCGAAATGCGAGAGCTCCGGCCCGCCGACGTCCTTCGGGAGAAGGATCGTGTAGATGCCCGCTTCGCGAAGCGCCGTGTCGATCTCGTCGGTGAGGTGGCTGAGGCTTTCGCCGGCCTCGGCCTGCTCCTCGACCAGCGGCAGCAGCTTGTCGAGGCGCGCATGGAACTCGGCGGCCGGCGTGTTGGCGAACCTATCGCTGCGCGCAACGGGCTTATTCATCTAGATATTCCTCCAATTTTCGATGCTCGATTACTGCCAGTCGAGGACGCCTATTCGATCCGAGTCATTCGTCTTCTTGCATGGTGCGTGGCCGTATTTTCCGAATACTGAACGCCCGCGAGGCTCTTCTTGTATTTCGATGATCGCGGGACGCGCACGTGCCCGCAATTCCCCCGGTCGGGGGTGTATCGCCCGCCGCCCGGTTCGCTAAACTTGTTTAGGCTGTGCGAACTGCGCTCGCGGCCGAATGCGGCCGGAATCGTGGGAGGACGTCATGCCGCGCGTTGGGCAATTTCCGGAATGCAGCCTGGCGGACTGCGCCCTGCAGGTGGCGGAGAGCCGGTCCGTGGAGGCGCTCGGCGCCGCTTGCCGCCGCGCGATCAGCCGGCTCAACGGGCATCCAACATTCGGACTCTATTGGCTGTACGGGGAAGGGCCCCAGCTTTTTGCCAACGCCGGCATCCCCGACGGGTTCGACGACGACTACCGAAGCGGATTGGCCAAGTGCGATCCCTTCATCGACAGCGTCTTGTGCCATGGCCGGGTCGTTGACGGCCGGTCGCTCATCGGCCCCAATCACTGGTTACGAAGCACCGCCTACGATCTGCTCCGGACATGGGGCCTCAGCTACAACATGTGCGGGCCGCTTCGCCTGGAGGAGAGGATCGTCGGCGTGTTCTACACGGGCACTCCCGATTGGAACGCGCCGTACACTTCCGACGATCGGCAGCGCATGGAACTGCTGTGTCGCGCCAGCTCGCTGGCGTTGACCAATCTGGCCAAGGCTGGCGCCATAAGTGAGAAGGCCGGTCCGCGACCGGACGGGCCGCAACCCACGGGTCACGATCTGCCCGCGCTGCCGGCCACATCGCCGCTGTACGAGCAGCTGCCGCCGCGTGCGGCCGACGTCGCCCGCTTGGTCTGTCGCGGCCGATCGAACAAGGAAATCGCGCGCGACATGGGCATCTCGGACCAGACGGTCAAAGATCACGTGGCCAATCTCTGTCGCCGTTTCGGCGCTCTCAACCGCACCGAGCTTGCGGCGCGCCTCCAGAGCGGAATGCCGCGGCAATAGCGCGTCTCGGGAAACCGGGACAGAGTCGCGTTCTGCTCAATCGCGCGCGGGCGCGAGCGCGGCGGTATCGCTGACCAGCTCGCTCGCCTGGACCCACCAATTGGGTTGACGCGCAGACAAGGCGGCCGCCGCGGCTGCAGCTTCCTCACTGCGCGCATACAGCGCGAAGCAGGTGGCGCCGCTGCCGGACATGCGCGCCAAGAGGCAGCCCGGCTGCGCTTCGAGCGCGGCGAGGATCGTCTTGATCGCCGGCACCAGGCCGATCGCGGCGTCGGCGAGATCGTTGCGCCGTGACCTGAGCGCTTCGGCGAGATCGCGCGCGTCGCGCGGCGGCGCTTCGAGCGGCGCCGGTTTCGAGTACGGGCCGCTCCGCGCCTTGAACACCGACGGCGTCGGCAGCGCTTCGAGCGGATTGACCAGCACGAGCGGGACGCGCGGCAGCGCCGGTGCCGGCTCGATCTTTTCGCCGATGCCACGGACCTGCGCCGCTTTCCCGGCGAGGCAGACCGGCACGTCGGCGCCGAGCTTCAAGCCCAGCGCGGCGAGGGCGTCGGGTTTGTGCGTGACGCGCCAGAGAGCGGACACGGCTGCGAGCGTCGCGGCCGCGTCGGCCGAGCCGCCGCCGATGCCCGAAGCCACCGGCAAACGCTTGATCAAGCGGAGCGCTGCCCAAGGCCGGACGCCGGCGATATCGGCCAGCGCCCGCGCCGCGCGCAGCACGAGATTGTCGGCCTCGGCGCTCAGCGCCGCGGCGAACGGGCCGTCGAGCGCGAGCGTCAGCGCTTCGGCATTGCTCGCCGAGATCGTGTCGTGCGTGCCGGCGAAAGCGACGAGGCTATCGAGCAAATGATAGCCATCGGCGCGCCGGCCGAGGACGTGCAGATAGAGATTGAGCTTGGCGGGCGCCGCGCGGTGAACGGTTTCGGGCGCCGTGCCCTCCGTCATCAGGGCTTCGCGCCGGGCGCGGCCGGCAGGCCCTTTTCGATCTTGTCCTTGAGCTTCGGCACGTCGTCGGGCTCGGGATTGAGCGACAGCGAGCGCCGCCACTGGAAGCGCGCCTCGGCGCGCCGGCCCACGCGCCAATAGACGTCGCCCAAGTGCTCGTTGATCGACGGATCCTCGGGTGCCAGCTCGATCGCCTTTTCGAGGAATTCGAGCGACTTCTCGAGCTGGCCGAGGCGGTAGTAGGCCCAGCCGACCGAATCGACGATGGCGCCGTCGTCGGGCTTCTGGCGCACCGCTTCGTCGAGCATCCGCTTGGCCTCGTCCAAATTCTCGCCGCGGTCGACCCAGGTGTAGGCGAGGTAGTTGAGCACGTAGGGTTCGTTGGGCTTGAGCTCGAGCGCCTTCTTGAAGTCCGCTTCGGCGCGCGGCCAGTTCTTCGCGCGCTCGTTGGCAATGCCGCGCACATAGAGCAGGTTCCAGTGACGCTCCTGGAGGCTCTTGATGCGCGCGATCGCGCGGTCATAGGCTTCGACCGCCTTGGCGTACTGCTTTTCGGAGCGGTAGAGGTTGCCGAGCAGCAGCAGCGCATCCCAGCGCTCGCGGCGCTCGCCGGCCATCTCCTCGAACAGCTTCGCCGCCTCGTCGGTCTTCTTGAGCTGCGCGAGATTGGCGGCCGCGGCGCGGCGCGCCGACCAGGAAAGATCGGAGTCGCGCGGAATGCGGCTATAGAGTGCGACCGCGGCCTCGAACTGGTCGTCGCTTTCGAGCAGGCCGGCGAGGAGATTGAGCGTGTCGGGATCGTCGGGCCGGAGATAGTCGGCAAGCCGCGAATAGATCAGCGCCGGCAGCGCCGCGTTCTCCTGCTGCAGCGCGCCGGCGAGGTTCAGCAGCAGCTCGGCCATGCCGTCGGTGGCCTTGCCGACGAAGCGGCGCGGCGGCTTGCCCTCGGCAAGCCGCTGGCGTGCGATGTCGGCGATGCTGCTGTCGGGGCTCGCTGCGAGATACTTGTCCCAGAGCCCGATCGCATCCTGGCGGCGCCCGTTGCGCGCCAAGAAGCTCGCGTAAGCCTGCGTCACGCGCAGCGGCGCCGAATCGACGCTGCCGACCGCGGATTTGTAGGTTTGATCGGCCTGATCGATGCGGCCGGCGGCGTCGTGGATCAGCGCCAAGTGCAACTCGAGGAACACGCGGAAGCCCTCGACGCCCGAAAGCGCGCGCAGCGCTTCGATCGGCTTCACCGGATCGCCGAGACCGAACTCGATCCAGGCGAGGAAGCCCGGCTTCAGCAGCCGGTTGGCGCCGGTTTCGGGCAGAGCCTCGACGTGGCGCTTGGCGCCGGCGAAATCGCCCTTCTTCGCGGCCTGAGCGGCCAAGGCGAGGTGCGCGACATTGGCGGTGTCGGCGTCGCGCACCAGCGATTCGGCGAGGCGCCGCGCCTCGTTCATGTGGCCGGCCGCGAGATGGGCCTGGAACGCTTGGCGGCGCAGCTCTTCGTTGGCGGAATCGGCTTCGAGCGCATAGGCGTAGTAGCGCGAGGCCGCCGTCATGTCGCGCTCGGCAGCCGCGATGCGCCCGGCGAGATAGGCGCCCATGCGGGAGGACAGCGCATCCTGCGCGAGAGCGGTGGCGGGCAGCGCCGCCGCGATCAGCAGGGCGAAGAGAGTGCTTCGGGCGAAGCGGAGCGGCAATGTCACGGATGCGTCCTCGTCACATGTTCGGATAATTGGGTCCGCCGCCGCCTTCGGGGACGACCCAGACGATATTCTGCTTCGGGTCTTTGATGTCGCAGGTTTTGCAGTGGACGCAATTCTGCGCGTTGATCTGAAGCCTGGGATTGGCCCCGGAATCGTCGCGCACGATCTCGTATACGCCGGCCGGGCAGTAGCGCTGCTCGGGCGCCGCATAAAGCGCGAGATTGTGCTCGACCGGAATCGTGGCGTCCTTGAGGCGGAGATGTGCGGGCTGGTTCTCCTCGTGGTTCGTGTTCGAGATGAACACCGAGGAGAGCTTGTCGAAGGTGATCTTGCCGTCGGGCTTCGGATACTCGATCCGCTTGGCCTCGGCGGCGGGCTTCAGCGTCGTGTTGTCGGCGTGGTTGTGCAGCGTGCGCTTGCCGCCGCCTTTCGTCACGTAAGTCTCCCATGCCGCGTTCGCGAGCCC
>JBKOUH010000499.1:0-7133 GCA_046723285.1 Pseudomonadota bacterium | reverse complement strand
CAACCAATCTTGCGCGCTGGCACCCGTGACCGGCCATGCCGCCGCTTGAGGCCGTGGGGCTGGTCCTCTTCGCAATCTGGCTGTGCGCGCTGGTCTTCCATATTGGCAGCGTCCTCGCGGCCCTCGCGCAGGCACGATGCCGGCGGCGGCGCGCGGCGAATGCCGGACCGCGCCCGCCGGTCTCGATCATCGTGCCAACGCGCGAGACCGACCCGGCATTCCGCCTGCGCCTCGCCGAGCTCGCGAACCTCACCTACACCGCGTTCGAGATCGTCGTGGCTTCCGACCGCAGCGAGCCCGCGGTCGAAGCGGCGATTGCGGCCCTCGCGCCGGAGCGCGCCAAGCGCGTGCGCGTCAGCATCGACGGCACGCGCCACACCTTCAATCCCAAGGTCAACGTCGAAGTCGCGGCCTATCGCACCGCCGCGCACGACCTGATTTTGCTGACCGACGACAACGTGTGCTCGCCGCCCGACCGGATCGATTCCCTGCTGCCCTATCTCGCGGGCGACGTCGGGCTGGTCTCGGCCGTCGCCATCGGCGTCGAGCCCCAGGGCCTCGCCGCCGAAATCGAAGCCACGTTCATGAACGGCTACGGCGCGCGCTTTCTGCTCGCCACCGACCGGCTTGGCCGCTCGATCGCCATGGGCAAGACGCTGCTGTTCCGCCGCAGCGATCTCGAGCGCGCGGGCGGCATTCTGGCGCTCGCCCAGGGCATGGCCGAGGATTCTGTGATCCGCGAGCGGCTCGCGGCGATCGGGCTCAAGACGGCATTGGCGCCGACCCCGGTGCTGCAGCCGCTCGGGCGCCGCCGCTTCGCCGACATGTTCGCGCGCCAGCTGCGCTGGATGGCGGCGCGGCGCTGGCACACGCCCTTGGCATTCTGGACCGAGCTGCTGCTGGGCTGGGTGCTGGCGGGCGTCATGGCCGGGTTCGCGGCCGAGCTTCTGCTGGGGCGGGGTTTCATCCCCGGCTTCGCCCTCACTTGGGCGCTTTGGCTCGGTCTCGACCTCGCCTGCACGCGCGCGCTCGGCTGGCCGGTGTTCTGGCGCTATCCCTTGGCCTGGACCTTGCGCGAGCTTCTGCTTCCGCCCATGTGGCTGTTGACGCTCGTCAAGCGCAGCGTGGCCTGGCGCGGCAATGAAGTGCCGCTGCGCCCGCGCATCGCGGCCCTCGGCCAGGACTAGCGGTGGCCGAGGTCTTCGCCATCGCGATGCTGGCGCTGCTCGGCCTCGCAGCCGCCCTAGCCGTGCCGCTCTATGTGCTGCTTGCGGCGTTCCTGCTCCGCCGGCGCGAGGCGCTTGCCGCCGAGAGCGCGCTGCTGGCGCGGGCGGACATCGCGGATGAGCTGCCGCGCGTGCTTATCCAGATCCCGACCCACAACGAGCCGCGCGTGATCGCGCGCGCGCTCGGCGCCGCCGCGGCGATGACCTGGCCGCGCGACAAGCTCGAGATCCAGGTGCTCGACGACAGCACCGACGAGACCGGCGTCGTCGCCGAGGCGGCGGCGGCCGAGTTGCGCCGCGCCGGCGCGCGCATCGAGATCATCAAGCGCGCGAACCGCGCGGGTTTCAAGGCGGGCGCGCTTCAAGCCGGTCTCGCGCGCTCCGACGCGCCCTACGTCGCCATGTTCGACGCCGACTACGTGCCGCCGGCAGATTGGCTGCGAAGCGCTTATGCGCCGATGCGCGCGGACGAACGGATCGCGTTCGTGCAAACCCGCATCGCGCATCTCAACCGCGATGCCAACGCGCTGACGCGCGCCCAGGCGCTGATGCTCGATCTCCACTACGCGTTCGAGCAGCCGGCGCGCGCGTGGTGCGGATTGCCCAACCGCTTCAACGGCACCTGCGGCCTCTGGCGCCGGCGCGCGATCGACGATGCCGGCGGCTGGAGCGCCACGACGCTCGCCGAAGATCTCGACATCGCCTATCGCGCACAAAGCCTCGGTTGGCGCGCCGCCTATCTCGTCACCGTGTCGGCGCCGGGCGAGTTGCCGGCGAGCTGGCGCGACTGGAAATCGCAGCAATACCGCTGGACCAAGGGCACGGCCGAAGCGACGCTGAAGACGCTCGGCGGAATCCTGCCGCGCCTCTCATGGTGGCGGCGCTGCGTCTTGATCGCGAATGCCGCGGCAGAAACGCTGCTTCCGATCATCGTCGTCCTCGCCGTCGCGGCCGGTGTCGCGCATATCGCGGCGAGCGGCCGCTTCTACGACCCGCTGCTGACGGCGGCGATCTGGGCGACGATCGCGATTCACGGAGTGCCGCGCATTGCCGCGGTGATGCTGAGCCAGCGCCTCGTCGCGGGCGGGCCGCGCGGCGGCCTTCTCGGCGATCTCGCGGTGGCGCTGGCGTTCGAAATCTCGCTCATCGCCGAGCGCATCCGCGCCGCGGGGAGCGCGCTGGCCGGCCGCAAGAGCGGCTTCGCGCGCACCGAAAAGCGCGGCGCCTGAGACCTACGGCCGGGCGCGGCGCGGCCAGCGCCAGCGCCAGCGCATCTCGATGCGCGCGCCGCGCCACTCGAGCTCACGCGTAAACGCGGCCGCCACCGTCAGCAACGGATGGACGAGATCGCGCAGGATCCACGCGAACGGGCTTCGCCACGTCATCGGCCAGCCCGCGGCGACGCTCAGCAGCGCTTCGCCGCCGTACCAGACGGCGGCGCCGATGCCGAGCGCCGCCCACCAAGCGATGCCGAACAGGCCGGCGAGCGCGACGGCGCCCAAGAGATTGAACGCGAGGCCGCCGATCCAGATCTCGAACAGGAACGCCACGGGATCGTGGCACTTGGTGCAATTCTTCCAGCGCAAGTGGCGGAGCGCGAGATCGCGCCAAGGTCGCGTGCCGATGGGACGAATAGCGTTGCGCCGCGCGAGCGCGAACCGCCCGCCGAGTCCGCGCAATGCACGCGAGAGCGCGTTGTCCTCGCACGGGCCTTCGGCGAGGCGCGCGAATCCGCCGGCCGCCTCGAGATCGGATTTCCGGAACGCGAAGGCATTGCCGAAGCCGGCGGCGAGGCCGAACAGGTCGAGCAGCGCCTCGATCCGGAGCAGATAGCCGTTGCAGGTGGCGGCCTCGATCTCGGCGGCGAGGCCGCGCGCGTCGCAGCCGAGCGGCGCGGCCGTGACCGCGCGCGCGCCGCCGGCGAGGCGCGCCAATAGCTCGTGCAGGAGCGCGGCGTCGACGGCGACCGTATCGTCGAAGAAGACGATCAGCTCGTGGCGCGCGGCGCGATAGGCCTTGGCGACGTTGCGCAGCTTCGGATTGGCGAATTCCGGTGCCTCGCCGACGAGGAGACGCACGCGGCCGGGATGCGCGGCCGTGATCGGTGCCGCGATCGCATGCGCCGGATCGCGCGCATCGGCCACCGCCAGGATGATTTCGCCGGTGAAAGGCTCGAGCGCCGCCAGCGCCGCCAGATTGCGCGCGAGCGCTGGCGCCGCGCCTTTGATCGGAACGATGATCGTCGCGGCTGGAAGCGGCGCGGCGTCGGCCGGGCGCCGTCTTCGCGCCAGCACCGCGGCGGCCGAGGTGAGGAAAAAGGCAAGTGCGGCGAGCCACGCGATTGCGGCCGCGCCGATCATGGCTTCAAGTGCCTGACAGATTCGAAGCGGCGTTCGCGGCGCGCGGGCAAAGGCAGGGGCGCGCTAGGCCCTTGTGGCACCGCTGCGCGGCATATGCAGCGGCGGATGAATCTCGTTGTCGGCTCCGCGCGTGGACACGACGATGCCGATCGGCGAGGAATAGGGGCGCTCGTCTTTGCGCGGCTTGCCGTTCATGTGCGGGGCGCTGACCGAGGCATCGATCGCCGCCAGCAGCGCCGCGATGTCCTCGGGCTTGTGCTCGGAGCAAACGCTGAACCGGATGATGCATGCTCCCCGCGCGGTCGAGGGCGGCATAAGCAGATTTGCGTAGAAGCCCGCGCGGAGCAGCGACGTCCAGAGCGTGTAGCAGGCGTCAAGATCGTCGAAGATCATTGGGACGATGGGCGAGCGCGCGTCGATCGTCTTGAACCCTCGCAGCTGCAAGCCGTGGCGCAGCTGATCGACATTGCGCCAGAGCCGGGCACGCCTGTCGTCGGCGGCGCGGATCTTGCCAAGCGACGCGCGGATCGCGGCGACGACCGGCGGCGGCAGCGCCGCCGTGAACATGAAGGCGCGCGCCGTGTAACGCAGGCAGAAGAAATCGGGATGGTTCGAGGCGGCGAAGCCGCCCATCAAGCCGAAGCTCTTGCTGAACGTGCCGGTGAGGATGTCGACCTTGTCGCCGATGCCGAGCTCGCGGACGAGGCCGGAGCCCTCGGGCCCGTACATGCCGAGGCTGTGCGCCTCGTCGACGAGCAGATTGCAGCCGAGCTCGGTCTTGAGGCGCGCGAACTCGACGAGCGGCGCCGCATCGCCCGCCGCGCTGTAGACGCTCTCGACGATGATGAGGACGCGCGCCATATCCTCCTTGATCTCGCCCAGCAGCTGCTTCAAGTGCGCGACGTCGTTGTGGCGGAACTTGATCTTGCGCGCGGCGCTCAGCATCACCGCGTCGTAGATGCTGGCGTGGCACTCTTCGTCCATCACGATCACGTCGCCGGCGCCGCAGAGGCCGGCGACCGCGCCGAGGTTGGCCTGGAATCCGGTCGAGAATACGATGGCGCAGCGCTTGCCGACATAGCCGGCGATATCGCGCTCGAGCTCGTAGTGATCGGGAAGGTTGCCGGAGGCGACTCGCGAGGCGGTGGTGCCGACGCCGTTCGCCTCGACCGCCTCAACGGCGGCGCGCTTGACTTCCGGCTCGAAGGTCATGCCGAGATAGTTGTTGGTGCCGAACAGCCTCGTGCGCCGACCGCCGATCACGGCTTCGGTCGGCGACAGGATGCGCTGGACCTGTATCTCCAGCGGATTCGGGCCATCCATGATTTGCAGCAGCGCGGAGCGCCGCCGCGCTAGAGATTCGATGCCCGAAAAGATGGAACGATGGTCGTCCCCCAACTCCTGCTCCTCAGTTGGCACGGAACTTCGACCAAATGCCCCGCTTCCCTCAGACCGGAAGCTAGACATTTTAGCCTGTAGGCGCAAGCTGCAACGATCGTGCCGAGATGATAGTGGCAAATTAAATCCATGATGAACGTCGCCATAACGGGCGCAAGCAGCGGAATCGGCGCGGCGCTCGCGCGCCTCTATGCCGCGCAACGTGCCCGCGTGTTGCTCATCGCGCGCGATGCTGCGCGCCTCGCGCGCGTAGCGGAGGAATGCCGCGCGCTCGCCGCCACGGTCGAAACCGCGAGCGTCGACGTGCGCCATCGCGCGGAGCTGGCCGCACTGTTGCGCGAATTCGATGCCCGCCATGCGATAGACGTGGTCGTGGCCAATGCCGGCGTCACCAGCGTCCTCAAGCCCGAGGCCGCGGTCGAGAGCGGCGAGGATTTCCAGCGCGTGCTCGAGACCAACCTCATCGGCGCCTTCAACACGGTGGCGCCCGCGGCCGAACGCATGGCGGCGCGCGGCACGGGGCGCATCGGCCTCGTCGGCTCGCTCGCGGGGCTGCGCGGCCTGCCCTACTCGCCGGCCTATTGCGCCTCGAAAGCGGGCTTGAAGGCCATGGGCGAGGCGATGCGCGCGACGCTTCGGCCGCGCGGAGTCTCGCTGACGATCGCCTCGATCGGATTCGTCGTGACCCCGCTCGACGACAGCATCACCAGCCCGAAACCGCTGCGCATGACGCCGGAGCGCGCGGCCGCGCGAATCGCGGCGGCGATCGCCGCGCGCCGCGCGCATGTGGCGTTTCCGATACCGCTCGCATCAGCGACGCGGCTCTTGGCGGTCCTGCCGCCACGGCTCGGCGACGCGCTGTTGCGCCTGGTCCCGGTCACACGGCGCAAAGCCGGCGAGTGACGGCGAGGACGCGATGCGCGAGACGCCCCGCATCGTCGTGCGCCCGGTCAGCTCGCCGCGCGAGCGCCGCGTATTCCTGCATCTGCCGGCGCGCATCTTCGCGGGCGACCCCGCCTGGATTCACCCGCTCGACCGCGACGAGCGCTGCAAGTTAACGCCGGGCTGCCATCCGTTCTTCGAGCACGGCAAGGCCGCGTTCTGGATTGCCTGGCAGGGCGGCGCGGCGGTGGGCCGCATCAGTGCGCAGATCAACGACCTCGCCGCCAGGCCGGGCGCGCCCCTCACCGTCCATTTCGGCATGCTCGACGCCGTCGACGATGCGGCGGTGTTCGCGGCACTGATCGGCGCGGCGCGCGACTGGGCGAAAGCCGCCGGCGGCGCGACGCTCGAAGGACCCTACAGCCTCTCGCTCAACGAGGAGTTCGGCGTTCTCGTCGACGGTTTCGATTCACCGCCGGTCGTGATGATGGCGCACACACGGCCCTACTATCTCGCGCGTCTCGAGGCGCTGGGCTTCGTCAAGGTTAAGGATTTTCACCATCAAGTGATTCTGCCGGAGCCCGCCACCTTGGCGAAGATGCGCGGCTTCTTCAGCCGCATCCGGATGCCCGAGAACTGCACGCTGCGCCAGTCGAGCGCGCGCACGCTGCGGCGCGACTTCCACCTCGGCATGCGCGTCTTCAACGCGGCGTGGCAGCAGCAATGGGGCTTCGTGCCGGTGACCGGCGCGGAGGTGGATCACCTCACCGACCGGCTGCGCTTCATCTTCGATCCCAAGCTCATGATGCTGGCGGAGCGCGCGGGCGAGGTGATCGCGCTCTGCTGCTGCATTCCGGACTACAACGAGGTCACGCGCGATCTCGGCGGCCGCCTGTTGCCGTTCGGCTGGCTGAAATTCGCCTGGCGTCTGGCGCGGCGGCGGATCAAGGGCGCGCGGCTCATCCTGATCGGCGTCGACCCGCGCTACCACAAGACGCCCGGCGGCGCGGCTCTCCACATGATCATGGTCTACCGCATGATCGAATACCTGCTCCAACGCGGCTACCGCGCGCTCGAGCTCGCCTGGATGATCGAAGACAATCGCGACATGTTGAAACTTGCCGCCTATTTCGACGCCAAGCACCGCAAGACCTATCGCGTGCTGAATCTACCCGTGAATTGAAATATCAGACCCGCGCCCCGGCGATCTCGGCGAACGTCGCAACCCGCACGTCGTCGCGCGCGCAAAGCGCGGCGAAGCCGGAGC
>JBKOUH010000054.1:0-2370 GCA_046723285.1 Pseudomonadota bacterium | reverse complement strand
TGATGGTGCTGTTCGCGCTCTCGCTCGATCTGGCGCTGGGCTATGCCGGCATCATCACCCTGGGCCACGCCGCTTTCTTTGGCATCGGCGCTTATGCGGCCGGCCTCATCAGCCTCTATGGCGGCTGGAACGAGCCGATTTCGCTGCTGGGGGCGGCGGCGATCGCCGGCGGCATCTGCGGCTTCCTCTCGGGCTGGGTGCTGCTGCGCACGCACGGCCTTACGCTTCTGATGCTGACGCTCTCCTTCGCCGCATTGCTGGAAGAGCTCTGCAACCAATTCATCGAATTCACGGGCGGCTTCGACGGGAAGAACCTGACCTTCACGCCCGTGCTGGGGAAATTCGAATTCAATCCGCTCTATTCGAACACGCAATATCTCTACACGCTGGCCATTCTCTTCCTCGTGTTCGTCGCGATGCGCTGCATCGTGTATTCGCCGTTCGGCCAGAGTCTCACCGGCATCCGCGAGAATATCCTGCGCATGCCGGCGGTGGGGACGCCCGTGCGCTGGCGCCTCGTCATCGCCTACAGCTTCTCCGCCGCCATCGCGGGGATCGCGGGCGCGCTCCAGGCGCAGACGCAGCTTTTCGTCAACCAGACCTTCTTCAGCCTCGACCGCTCGGCCAAGGTCATCATCATCCTCATTCTCGCCGGCTATGGGCGCCTTTACGGCGCGTTCATCGGCGCCATCGCGTACCTGGCGCTCGAGCACTTCCTTTCGAAGATCTACCCGACCCAGTGGCAATTGGGTCTGGGGCTCCTCCTCGTCGTCATCGCCCTCTTCGCGCGCAACGGCATGCTCGGCATCGGCGAGCGGCTCTGGCAGCGCGTGGGCTGGCGCTTCCGCCGCGGCGGGAAGCGCGCGGCATGAGCGGTATGCTGCTCGAGACGCGCGGCTTGAGCCGCAATTTCGGGGCACTCGCGGCCACGCGCGAGGTGAGCTTCAAGCTCGAGGCCGGCGCGCGCCGCGCGCTCATCGGCCCCAACGGCGCCGGCAAGACGACGTTCGTCAATCTCCTGACCGGCGTGCTCAGGCCCTCGCGCGGCACGGTCCTCTTGAAGGGCCGCGACATCACCTCCGCCTCGCAGGCCGAGCGCGTGAAGCTCGGCATCGCGCGCACGTTCCAGATCAACCGCCTGTTCCGCGGCCTCTCGGTGCTGGAGAACGTCTACATCGCCGTCGCCGAACGCGTCGGCGCGGCGCGCGAGATCTTCCGGCCCGCGGGCCGGCGCAAGGACGTGATAGAGGAGGCGATGCATCTCCTCGAGACGCTGAAGCTTCAGGACAATGCGCGCAACCGCGTCTCCGAATTGCCGTACGGCCGCCAGCGCCTGATCGAGATCGCGATCGCGCTCGGCTTGAAGCCCGAAGTGCTGCTGCTCGACGAGCCGGCCGCGGGCGTACCCAGCGCCGAGAGCCACATCATCCTCGATGCCGTGGCCGGCCTGCCGGCCGAGATCGGCGTGCTCATCATCGAGCACGACATGGATCTCGTCTTCCGCTTCGCGCAGCGCATCACGGTGCTGGTCCAGGGCGCTATCTTCGCCGAAGGCACGCCCAAGGAGATCGCCGCCAACGCCGAGGTGCGCGCCGTCTATCTCGGGCAGGCCAACACCCATGGCTAACGCGCTCGAGCTCAGCCACGTCTCGGCCGGCTACGGCGAAACCGTGGTGCTCGAGGACGTCAACCTCGCGCTGGCGCCGGGCGAGAGCATCAGCGTGATCGGCCGCAACGGAGTCGGCAAGACGACGCTGCTCGCCACGGTCATGGGCCACACGAATCTGCACAAGGGCGACGTGGCGCTTGCCGGCACGAGCATCGCGCGCGTGCCGGTCTATCGCCGCGCGCTTCTGGGCTTGGGCTTCGTGCCGCAGGAGCGCGAGATTTTCCCGTCGCTGAGCGTGCGCGAAAACCTCGAAGTCGCCGCCCGGCCCGGCGCCTGGACACAGGAGCGCGTCTTCGAGCTCTTTCCCAACTTGAAGGCGCGCCTCGTCAACAAAGGCAATCAACTCTCGGGCGGCGAGCAGCAGATGCTCTCGATCGCGCGGGCGCTGCTGACCAATCCCTCGGTGCTGCTCATGGACGAGCCGACCGAGGGCCTGGCGCCCGTCATCGTCGAAGCGCTCTCGGCGGTGCTCGCTCGGCTCCGCGCCGCGGGCGGGCTATCGATCATCCTGGTCGAGCAAAACAGCCGCGTGGCGCTCGAATTCTCGCCGCGCACGGTCGTGATGGACAAGGGCCGCATCGTCTACGACGGCGACTCGGCCCCACTGCGGGCCGACCCGGATCGGCTCGCGAAGTTCATCGGCGTGGCCGAATAGCCGCCCGCCGCGGTAAACGGACCGTTCACGCGCCTGACGCGTTTTC
>JBKOUH010000068.1:0-4276 GCA_046723285.1 Pseudomonadota bacterium | reverse complement strand
GGGCGAGATACTCCCGCGCTTTACCGCGCGCTGCCGCCCGCCTTATCCCAGCTCGTTTTGCCGGCATCCTTGCCGGCGACGGAGTAGAGCGCGCCGGGGGCGTTTCTCGTTTTCTGGAACTGCTCCAGCGTTTCGCCGCGCATCGCGGCGTAGATGTGGAGGTTGGAGACGCCGACGACGGCGCCGAGCTTCTCGAGCATGAAGAAGATCGCGCCGTAGCGGATGAGGCCGCGCCAATCGCGGCGGCGGACGAGATCGCGCTCCTCGTCGGTGAGGCCGGCCGCCGCCATCGCCGCCTCCGGCTCCGCGAGGAAGCGCGCGCGATGCGCGGGATCGATCAGCGCATGGAGGAACTTGTTGAGGCGATAGCCCTTGACGCTCCGCGCCAGCGTGAACGGGTAGGTTCCCGGCAAGGCCTCCGCGCCGGCGAGCTGGCGGCCGATATGCGCGCGGTACGCCTCGTTTTCCGCCGCCGACACCGCCGCCGAGGCAGGCGCCGCCTCGTCCTCGTAGATGGCGGTGGCGATGCCGGTCATCGAGGGGAGATAGTAGCTCTGATGGAGCTTCTTGACGCGCGCCGAGAGCGCGCCGCGCATCACCAGCCACATGATGACCTCGGCGCCTTCGAGGCCGCCGAGCTTCGCGTATTCGGCGTGGGTCATGCCGGCGAGGCGCTCGGGGTCTTTCTCGATGAGCTCGAGGAATTCGAGGTCCCACGGCGTGTTGTTGAAGCCGGCCCGCTCGCCATGGACCTGATGCGAGAGCCCGCCCGTGGCAACGATGGCGACGCCGATGTCTTCGGGATAGCTCTCGATCGCGCGGCGCAGCGACTGGCCGAGCCGGTAGCAGCGCCGCGCCGACGGGATCGGGAATTGCAAGACGCCGATCTGCAGCGGCACGATCGGAATCGGCCAGGCCGGCGCGTGCGGCATCAGCATGCACATCGGCGAGAAGCAGCCGTGATCGAGCGGCCGGTCCTGGAAGAACGACATGTCGAACTCGTCGGCCATCAGCGCGGCGCCGATGTGCTGGGCCAGCGCCGTGTGCCCCTGGAGCGGCGGCAGATCGCGCGGGCCCCCGCCTTCGTCGGCGACCGGATAGGTCTCGCCGATGCCGAGCGCGAACGCGGAATAATGATCGAAGAAGAACGACGTGATGTGATCGTTGAAAATGTAGAACAGCGCATCCGGCTTCTTCTCGGCGATCCACGCCCGTACCGGCTCGAACGCCGTGAAGATCGGCGCCCAGGCCGGATCGTTCTGCTTGTTCTTGTCGTAGGCAAAACCGATCGTGGGCGTATGCGATGCGGCCACCGCCCCAAGAATGCGCGCCATGGGAACCTCTCTCTCCGGCGAACCGGCCCTTATGGCCGTCACGGACGGCCCGCGTTTTGATTCAGGTCAAAGAATTGGGCTTGGGTTCGCGCATTAGAAACTTTTGTCCGGGACGTTTCCACCAGACTTTGTCGTCCCCGCGAAAGCGGGGACGACAGAATTGGTAGGCCAAAGAAAAAGGGGCGCATTTGCATGCGCCCCTCTTGGTTCGTGGTGATCGACCGCGTCAGTGCGTGACGATGGCTTCCTCGCCTTCCGTGGGCTTGGCGGGCTGCTTGGCCTTCTCGTCTTCCTCGTTCCATTCGATCGCGACGAGCTCCTTGGTCAGCGCCTGTTTCAACAGCTCGTCGACCGAGGAGATGGGCACGATCTCGAGGCCCTTCTTCACGTTGTCGGGGATCTCGGCCAAGTCCTTCTCGTTCTCGGACGGGATCAGCACCTTCTTCAGGCCGCCGCGGAGGGCCGCCAGCAGCTTCTCCTTCAAGCCGCCGATCGGCAGCACGCGGCCGCGCAGCGTGATCTCGCCCGTCATCGCGACGTCCTTGTGGATCGGGATGCCGGTCAAGACCGAGACGATGGCCGTGATCATCGCGACGCCGGCCGAGGGGCCGTCCTTGGGCGTGGCACCCTCGGGCACGTGCACGTGGATGTCGCGCTTCTCGAACAGCGAGGGCTTGATGCCGTAGCGCGCGGCGCGGGACTTGACGAAGCTCTCGGCCGCCTGGACCGATTCCTTCATCACGTCGCCGAGCTTGCCGGTCGCGGTCATGCGGCCCTTGCCGGGCAGCATCACGGCTTCGATCGTCAAGAGTTCGCCGCCGACCTCGGTCCAGGCGAGGCCCGTGACGGTGCCCACCAGGTCTTCGGCCTCGACCTCGCCGAAGCGGAACTTCCTGACGCCGGCGTATTTGTCGAGGTTGCGCGCGGTGAGGGTCAGCTTCGTGATCTTGCCGCTGACGATGTCCTTGATCGCCTTCCGCGCCAGGTTCGCGATCTCGCGCTCGAGATTGCGCACGCCGGCCTCGCGCGTGTAGTAGCGCACGAGATCGAGCATCGCGCTGTCGGCGATCGCGAACTCTTCCTTCTTGAGCCCGTGCACCTCGAGCTGCTTCGGCATCAGGTGACGCTTGGCGATCTCGACCTTCTCATCCTCGGTGTAGCCGGGGATGCGGATGATCTCCATGCGGTCCATCAGGGGCCCGGGCATGCGGAGCGTGTTGGCGGTCGTGACGAACATCACCTCGGAGAGGTCGTAGTCGACCTCGAGGTAGTGGTCGTTGAAGTTGACGTTCTGCTCGGGGTCGAGGACCTCGAGCAGCGCCGACGACGGGTCGCCGCGCCAGTCCTGGCCGAGCTTGTCGATCTCGTCGAGCAGGAAGAGCGGATTCGAGCTCTTCGCCTTCTTCATGCTCTGGATGACTTTGCCCGGCATCGAGCCGATATAGGTGCGCCGGTGGCCGCGGATCTCGGCCTCGTCGCGCACGCCGCCGAGCGACACGCGGATGAAGTTCCGGCCCGTGGCCTTCGCCACCGACTTGCCGAGCGAGGTCTTGCCGACGCCCGGCGGCCCGACGAGGCAGAGGATGGGGCCGCGCACCTTGCCGACGCGCTCCTGCACGGCGAGGTATTCGAGGATCCGCTCCTTGACCTTCTCGAGACCGTAGTGGTCGTCGTTCAGGATCTTCTCGGCGAACTGGATGTCGTGCTTCAGCTTCGTCCGCTTCTTCCACGGGATCGAGAGCAGCCAATCGAGATAGTTGCGGACGACGGTGGCCTCGGCCGACATCGGGCTCATCGAGCGGAGCTTCTTCAACTCCGCCATCGCCTTGTCGCGGCCTTCCTTGGAGAGGCGCGTCTTCTTGATCCGCTCTTCGAGCTCGGCGGATTCGTCCTTGCCGTCCTCGCCCTCGCCGAGCTCCTTCTGGATCGCCTTCATCTGTTCGTTCAGGTAGTACTCGCGCTGGGTCTTCTCCATCTGCCGCTTCACGCGGTTGCGGATGCGCTTTTCCACCTGCATGACGCCGATCTCGCCCTCCATGAAGGCGTAGATCTTCTCGAGCCGCTCGGCGATCGTCGCGCACTCGAGCAGCGTCTGCTTGTCCGGGATCTTGAGGTTCAAGTGCGAGGCGATGGTGTCGGCGAGCTTGCCGGCCTCGTCGATCTGGTTGATCGAGACGAGCACCTCGGGCGGGATCTTGCGGTTGAGCTTGATGTACTGCTCGAACTGGCCGATGAGCGTCCGCATCAGCGCCTCGACCTCGCGGTCGTCGCCCTTCTGGTCCTCGATCAGCTCGACGGTGGACTCGAAGAAATTGGGGTTCTCGACGAACTTCAGGATGCGCGCGCGGCGGGCGCCCTCGACCAATACCTTCACGGTGCCGTCCGGGAGCTTCAGGAGCTGGAGCACGGTGCCGACCGTGCCGACGGAGTAGATGTCGCCGGGCGTGGGATCGTCCTGGGCCGCGTTCTTCTGCGTGACGAGCAGGATCTGCTTGTCGTCCTTCATCACGTCTTCGAGCGCCCTGACCGACTTCTCGCGGCCGACGAAAAGCGGCACCACCATGTGCGGGAACACGACGATGTCCCGCAACGGGAGCACCGGGTACTGAACGCCGCCTTGTTTTTCTATCATCTCTGAACCTTGGGCTGAGCCGGCCCCTTGCCTGCCGGCAGACTAGGTACGTTGTGCAACGCGGCTTTCCGCCGCCATGCACCAGACTTGGCCACGCAGGCCCGCGTAATCAAGGTCTGCCCGCTAGGGCTAGGGGAGAGGACATGCTCCCCACGCACGGCTTAGGCCGTGTTCTCGCGCTCGCGCGGCCGGTCCGCGTAGATGTAGAGCGGCTTGGCCCGGCCCTCGATCACCTCGCGGTTGATCGCGAGTTCGGAGACGCCTTCGAGGCTCGGCAGCTCGAACATGGTGTCGAGCAGGTTGGCCTCGA
>JBKOUH010000534.1:0-6369 GCA_046723285.1 Pseudomonadota bacterium | reverse complement strand
AGCGGATCACGGGCTTGACGCCGGGCGGCGCTTCGTTGGGATCGCGGTCGCGCCAGCGACCGTCGTAACGGATGGATTTCCCCGCCTTCTTCTGCTCTTCGCGCATCTGCGCGAGTTCCTCGGGCGAGGCGTAGCAGTAATAGGCGTGGCCCTTCGCCAGCATTTCGCGCGCGACTTCGGCGTGGCGCGGCGCGCGCGGGAATTGGTAGACGGTTTCGCCGTCCCAATCGAGCTCGAGCCATTTCAAGCCGTCGAGGATCGCCTGCGTCGCTTCGGGCGTGGAGCGCGCGCGATCGGTGTCTTCGATGCGCAGGCGGAACGTGCCGCCGGTGTGGCGCGAATAGAGCCAGTTGAACAGCGCCGTACGCGCGCCGCCGATATGGAGGTAGCCCGTGGGCGAAGGGGCGAAGCGGGTGACAACTTTCATCGCAAAACGTGATTCCGTGCGCGCTTCGTTCTGGGAATAGCGCAGGTCTGATGTAGATAAGAGGGACGGAAGCGATCCGCCATAGCGTTACATCGCTAAGAGGGGCGATGGCAATTGCGCCTACAGCGATGTACGGCGGAGTCGGCGCGGCGCTCACGCGCGCCGTGACCGCCACTGCGCGGGCGTTTTCCGCCGAGCGCGAGCGTTGGATCCTGTGGCTGCCGGTGGCGCTCGGGCTCGGCATCGGCTTCTATTTCGAGCTCGCGGTCGAGCCGCAATTGGCGATCGCGGCCCTGTTGCCGGCTGCAGCGCTGCCGCTGGTGTTCGCGGTGCGGCGCAGCCCCGGCGCTTTGGCCTTGGCGATCGGGGTCTTGGCGGCTGCGACGGGCTTTGCCGCGGCGAAGCTCCACACCGATTGGGCGCGAGCGCCAGTGCTCGCCGAACGGCTCGGGCCCGTCACGGTCACGGGGCGCATCACCGAAGCCGAACCGACCTACAAGGGTCTGCGCGTCGTCTTGCGACTCCAGAGCGCGGGCGGCCTCGCAGCCGAGAAGCAGCCGCTGTTCGCGCGTCTCACGTTGCACGACGTCGAGGGCGGCTTCACGGCCGGCGACGAGATCGCGGTGCGCGCGATGCTGCTGCCGCCGCCGCCGCCCGCATCGCCGGGCGCCTACGATTTCCAGCGCCAGGCCTATTTCCTGCGCATCGGCGCCGTCGGCTACGCGCTCGACGACCCGGTCGTCACCAACAAGTCCGAGGAGAGCGGCTTTCGGGCGATGGAGTGGCTGGAGCGCCTGCGCCAGCGCATCACCGAGCGCATCATCGCGAGCTTGCCGAGCCCCACCGGCGCGCTCGCCGCGGCGCAGATCACCGGCCACCGCAACACGATTCCGCCCGAAGTGATGAGCGCGTGGCAGGATTCGGGCCTCGCGCATCTCATCGCGATTTCAGGCATGAACATCGGCATCGTCGCCGGGCTCGTGTTCTTCGCGGTCCGCGCGCTGCTGGCGCTCGTCCCGTGGCTGGCGCTGCGGATTTCCACCAAGAAATGGGCGGCGGTCGCGGCGCTAATCGTGACGCTCGCTTATGTCGCGATCTCGGGCGCCTCGGTCCCGACGCAGCGGGCATACCTCATGTTCGCCGCGGTCATGGGTGGCGTGCTCATCGACCGCGAGGCGCTCTCGATGCGGCTCGTCGCCTGGGCCGCGGCGGCGATCCTCTTAATCGCGCCCGACGGTCTCTTGGGCCCGAGTTTCCAGATGTCGTTCGCCGCGGTGGTCGCGCTGATCGCCTGCTATGAGCGCTGGGCGATGCGGAAGCCCGAGCTGGAGCCGCCGGGCGCCGCGCGGCGCTGGCTGCGCGGCTTCGGCGCGCTGGCGTTGACGAGCCTCGTCGCCGGACTCGCGACGGCGCCCTTCGGCATGTATTCTTTCAACCGTTTCACGGTCTACGGCCTCGCCGCCAACATGATCGCGGTGCCAGTGACCGACCTCTGGGTGATGCCTTGGGCGCTGCTCTCTATGCTCACGATGCCCTTCGGGCTCGAGGCTTGGCCGCTGGCGGCGATGGGGTGGGGCGTCGACCTCGTGCATTGGGTCGCGCGCACGGTGGCAACCTGGCCCGACGCCGTGGTGCCGACGACGGCGATGCCGGGCTGGGGATTGCTTGTCTTCGCGCTGGGCGGGCTTTGGCTCGCGATCTGGCAGCGGCGCTGGCGCTGGGCCGGCGCGCCGGTGATGCTGGCCGGCGTGCTCACGCTGCTGCTGGTCGAGCCCGCGGATTTCCTGATCGCCGGCGACGGCAAGACGATGGCGGCGCGCGCGGCCGACGGCGGACTCTATATCGCTTCCCCAAATTCGCGCGGCTACGTCGCCGACACGTGGTGGAAGCGTGATGGCGCCGCCGGTTTCAAGTCTTGGCCGTGGCAGCGCGCCGGCCCCGACGGCCGACTGCGCTGCGACGCGCTCGGATGCGTCTATGCGATCGGCGGCGTGAAGATCGCGCTCGTGCGCGAACCGGCGGCACTTGCGGAGGATTGTGCCGGCGCCGCGCTGGTCGTGGCGCCGACGCTGACGCGAACCGGTTGCCGGAACGCGCGCGTCATCGATCGGAGGAGCCTGATGACGCGCGGCGCGCATGCTGTCTGGATCGAGGGCAAGTCACTGACGATGCGCGACGACCGCAGTCAGCGCGGCGAGCGGCCGTGGGTGAGTTATCCGTGGATGGAATTGGAAACGCGCCCCTCGCGGCGCGGGCGCACGGCGGCGCGGGAGTAGTGCGCCGAGCCCGTGGCAAGAGTGCGCTAAGCAGAGCCGTCATCCTGAGCGAAGCGAAGGATCTCGTCGATGCAGGTGGGCGCTGCATCGCCGTATGACCGTCTCGGCGCAAGGTCGAGCTCGCGCCGAGGAGATCCTTCGCTTCGCTCAGGATGACGGGAAAACGCGCGACGTCTAGAACCGCCTCAGCAGCCCGACCAAACGGCCCTGCACCTTGACCTGGTCGGGCCGGAAGATGCGCGTCTCGTATTTCTTGTTGGCGGGCTCGAGCGCGATCGAGTTGCCGCGCCGGCGCAGCCGCTTCAGCGTGACCTCTTTGTCTTCTTCGACGAAGGCCACGATGATCGTGCCGTTCTCGGCGTTCTCGCACTTCTCGATGATGACCGTATCGCCGTCGACGATGCCGGCGTCGATCATCGAATCGCCTTCGACCTCGAGCGCGTAGTGCTCGCCGCGCCCCAACAGTCCGGGCGGAACCTCGATCGTCTGCGTGTCGCGCAGAGCCTCGATCGGCGTGCCGGCCGCGATCTTGCCGTACAGCGGGAGCTCGACCGAGCGCTTCGGCGCCGTCACCATGCGGCCGGCGAGGCCCTTCCTGAAATCGCCCGGAATGACATTGGGCGCGAACTTCTTGTTGCGCGCGGGCTCGCGCGAGTTGACGCCGACCGCGGCGGTCTCGGGCATGCGCAGCACTTCGAGCGCGCGCGCGCGGTGGGGCAGGCGGCGCAGAAAGCCGCGCTCTTCGAGCCCGGTGATGAGCCGGTGGATGCCGGACTTGGACTTGAGATCGAGGGCGTCCTTCATCTCGTCGAATGAGGGCGAGATGCCGCTCTTGGCGAGGTAGTCGTTGATATAGACCAGCAGCTCGTGCTGTTTGCGCGTCAACATGGGGTTTCTTGGCCTCCTCGGATGAGGGCTGCGGCTCGTGCTGGGGGCGCGGCGCCTCGGAACAAACGGTCAACACCCCATGTTCTAGTTTGGTTCCGAGAACTTGTCAACAACATCCTGTGGCTAATCTTCGGCGGCTCAGATTACCACCCCCGACGCCGCCAGCGGAATGACGTCGACTGGCTCGCCGGCCTTGAGCGCCGGCGCGTGGGGCGCGCGGACGATGAGGCCGTCGGCTTTGGCCAAGGTCGCCATCATCGAACTGTCTTGCGCCCGGAACGGATTCGCCACGACGGCGCCATCGGGCCCGCGCGCAAGCGCGGCGCGGAGATAGTCCTCGCGCTGATCGTTCGCCTTCAAGTCCGTGCCGAGGCGGACGGTCATGCGGCGGGGCTCGGTCTCGGGGCGGCCCAGGAATTTCGCCAGCATCGGCGCCAGGAACAGCAGCGAGCAGACCAGGCTCGAGACCGGGTTGCCGGGGAGGCCGAGGAGCGGCGTCGTCCCGAGCTTGCCGAACATCAACGGCTTGCCCGGCCGCATCGCGATCTTCCAGAAATCGAGGCTCAAGCCGATTTCGCCGAGCGCGCTTTGAACGAGATCATGGTCGCCCACCGAAGCGCCGCCGGTCGTCACGAGCAGATCGGCGCCGCGCGCCGATTCGGCCATGGTCTTCAACGTCGCCTTCTCGTCGGGCGCGATGCCGATGTTGATGGCCTCGCCGCCGTTGGCCGCGACGAAGGCGGCGAGGGCCCAGGAATTGGAGCTCACGATCTGGCCGGGGCCGATCGGCTCGCCCGGCTGCACGATCTCGTCGCCGGTGGCGAGGATCGCGACGCGCGGCTTCCGCCGCACGGTCAGCCACGGCACGTTCATCGCCGCGCACAAGCCGACATCGCGCGGGCTCAGCAGGCGCCCGGCGTGGAGCAGCGCGTCACCGGCTTTGAAGTCGAGCCCGGCCTTGCGCACGTAATGCCCGAGCGCGGCCGCCTCCTTGACGATGACGCGCGCGTTCGCACCAGCGCCTTCGGCCGCGGTGTCTTCCTGGATGACGATCGTGTCGGCGCCCTCGGGGAGCGGCGCGCCGGTAAAGATGCGCACGGTCTCGCCGGCGCCGACGCTGCCGGCAAACGGCCGTCCGGCCGGCACCGTGCCGATCACCTTCAACGTGACCGGCGCCTTCCCTACATCGGCCGCGCGCACCGCGTAACCGTCCATGGCCGAGACCGCCATGGGCGGTTGCGTCAGCCGCGCCACGGCATCGGCGGCGAGCGTGCGCCCGGCGGCGTCGGCCAGGCTCACCTGCTCGGTGCCCACCGGCGCGATGGCCGCCAGGATCCGTGCGCGCGCCTCGGCGACGGAAATCATTTCTTCCTCCGCCACGTGCCCGACTTGCCGCCGCTCTTGTGCTCGAGGCGGATGTCGGAGAGGACCATGTCGCGATCTACGGCCTTGCACATGTCGTAGACGGTGAGGGCGGCCACGGTCACCGCGGTCAGCGCTTCCATCTCGACGCCGGTGCGGCCGGTGGTCTTGACCCGGGCCTCGATGTCGATTGCATGCTTGCTGCGCACCGGCGTCAGCTCGACTTTGACCGAGGTGAGCGCGAGCGGATGGCAGAGCGGGACGAGATCCGGCGTACGCTTCGCGCCGGCGATGCCGGCCAATTGCGCCACGGTCAGCACGTCGCCTTTCTTGACGTTCTTGCCGAGAATGAGCCGCAAGGTGGCCGGGCGCATCGTGACACGGCCCGTGGCGATGGCCAAGCGCTCGGTCTCGGCCTTATCCGAGACGTCGACCATGACCGCGCGCCCTTTGGCGTCGAAGTGCGTGAGGCGGGACATGAGCGCCTTCATAGCTTCCCTTCGCCGGGTGGTCCAATCGGCTCCGATGCCGCGCCGGGCTCCACCTCGGCGTTGAGATCCAAGGCTTCGGCGCGTTGCGCCGGCGACACACGCGCGCGCAGCATCAGCCCAGAGACCGCGCACTCGGCCTTGAGCGCGTCGAGCGCAGGCTCGAGGCGGCCTGCTTCGAACGCGGCGCAATACAAACGCTCCAGTTGGTCGAGCAGATGCTCGCGCATCGCCCCGTCGCGCGTCCGCATCGCCGCCACACCCCCCGCGATTCGTCGTCGAATGTCATCATTTGCCAACAACCGGCACGCCTGATTGCGCGCCGAGCGCGGCGAATAGCCGGCGCGGATGGCTGCCCGCGTTGCCGAAGGCTCGCTAAGGCAGAATTCGGCAAAGAGAAGCTGGCGGGGCAGAAGGCGGCGGGACGGCGATGGCATGGGACGCGGTGGCCTCAAGCAAATGCCAATCAATCTGGAACCAAAAATGAACATTGCAAGAACCCACGGCGGTACAACCGGCCGTGGATCACTTTGCCGCTGGCACGGATTGCCTGTCCCGGCCGCCAGCGCGGGCGCTAAAATAGAGCGGGGTTCGACAAGGGCGCGGGGACAGGCGCGCCTACGGGTTTGACCACATGAACGAGGCGACGCCTTTCGAGGGCGCGGATCCGCGCCTGCACCAAGTCTACGACTACTGGCAGCGCAAGCGCGGCGCGCGCCCGATGCCGGCCCGGCGAGATATCGATCCGACCGAGCTCGCCGCGGTGCTGCCGCATCTGATGGTCGTCGACGTCGAGCCCGGCCCGCGCTTCCGCTATCGCCTGTTCGGCACCGCCGTGGTCGAGGCCTTCGGCATCGATCCCACCGGCAAATACATCGACGAGGTCATGGTCGGCGCCTACAAGACCTTCCTGCTCGGGCTCTACAAC
>JBKOUH010000354.1:0-9425 GCA_046723285.1 Pseudomonadota bacterium | reverse complement strand
GATCAGGCCCGCGACCGCGATGCCCTGCTGCCTCGCGCGCGCGATGGCGAGATCGGTGAGCTCCATCGCCATCACTTGGCCGTGGCCCATCTGCCCGTCGCCGACGAGGAACGGCCCGTCGTCGCGGATCACCTTCAGATGGCGGTTGAGCTTGAGCTTCCCTTCCTTGATGTGGCGCACGTACATCGGGATCATGCCGACGCCGTGGCTGTCGTGGCCCTTTAAATTGGCCTCGACCAGGTGATCGGTCACGGCGCGCGCCTCGCGCTCCTCGCTGCCCGACGCTTGCAGCAGCGCCGCGACGGCCGCGCGCAGTTTCTCGTGCTTGACGACGATGTCCTTCATGTTTCCTCCCCGGGCCGCGACGGCGCCCCTCTATCATTTTGCCTGCGTCAGTCGAGGCGATACCGAGCGACCGCGGCATCGTCCCAGTCGATGCCGGACCCGGGACGCTCGGGCGCCGTGATCGCGCCGACCTTGAGCGCGAGCGGCTCGTTGAGCACGGGATCGGCGATGTCGAAATATTCGAGCCAGCCGGCCGTCGGCGTTACCGCAAGCAGATGCGCGCTGTATTCCTGGAAGAGATGGCTCGAGCACGCCGATCCCGCGCTCGCGGCCAGGGCCATGCCGGAGAGCCAACCGGTGACGCCGCCCAGCATTTGCGCATCGAGCATGATGTAATCGGAGGCGTGCGTCGCGAGCGCCCGCTCGAGCTCGAACGGGCTCGCAATGTTCTCGCCGAGCTGAATCGGCGTCGCCAGCGCGGCCGCGACTTCGGCGGCACCGGCGAAATCGTCGGCGCGTACCGGCTCCTCGATCCAATAGAGCCCCTCGCCGTCGAGCGCGCGCCCGCGCCGGATGGCTTCGGCCACGCCGAGCCCCTGATTGTAGTCGGTCATCAGCACGACCTCGGCCGGCAACGCCTTCCGCACCGCCTTTACCGCGGCAATATCGTCTTCGAGGCGCGCGTGGCCGAGCCGGAGCTTGATCGCGCGGAAGCCGAGCTTCGCCAGCGCCTCGGCTTCGCGCGCCGCCTCGGCGGCCGGCACGACGCCGATGCCGTTGCCGAGATAGGCCGGAACGGGCTTGGGCGTCCCGCCGAGGAAGCGTGCGAGCGGCAGTCCCGTCGCGCGCGCCGCCGCGTCCCAGGCCGCCATGTCGATGGCCGAAAGCGCCATGCCGACGAGGCCGCGCGATCCGAACAGCGTCGTGCGCGCGCGCAGCTTCTCGGCCAGCGCGCGCGGCGCGAGCGCATCGCCTTCGATCATCGCACCGAAGGCGAGCACGAGATCGCGCAGCGGCTTCAGCGTGAATTTCTGGAAGCCGAAGAGATAGGCGCGGCCGGCGGCACCCTCCTTCGTCGTGAGGTCGACCAAGAGCAGCGGCGCCTCGGTGATAGCCCCCGACGCCGTGCGCACCGCCCGCTTCATCGGCACGACCACTGGGATGGCGGTAACGCGTGCGACGTTCAGTTCGGCGCTTCCAGGCGAGGCCGTCATTTGCGGCTCGGATCTGCGTGCCGAAATCGCTTAAAGAACGCGCGCACCGCCGCATCGGGTGCGTGGTCCCGGGCCTGGGCCATTCTGTGGCGAAATTCCGCCCATTGCGCTTCCGTCAAACGCGTTTGTTGGCCCTCGTGCTTGTCTTGCTCGAAAGCCACGGCTCAGACTCTGAGCACCTTGCCCGGATTCATGATGTTGTCGGGGTCGAGCGCTTTCTTGATCGTGCGCATGACGGAGACGGCGTCACCGTGCTCGGCGATCAAGAAATCCATCTTGCCCATGCCGACCCCGTGCTCGCCGGTGCAAGTGCCGTCCATCGCCAGCGCCCGCATCACGAGGCGCTCGTTGAACTCATTGGCGCGGCGCATCTCGTCGGCGTTGTTCTTGTCGGCGATGAGCGTCACGTGGAAATTGCCGTCGCCGACGTGGCCGACGATGGGCGCGATGATGCCGAGCCGCTTGATGTCGGCCTGGGTCTCGACCACGCACTCGGCAAGGCGCGAGATCGGCACGCAGACGTCGGTCGCCCACACCTCGGCGCCCTTCCGCAGCGCCTTCGAGGCGTAGGCGGCGTCGTGGCGCGCCTGCCAGAGCTTCTTCCGCTCTTCGGCGCTCGTCGTCCACTTGAATTCGCCGCCGCCGAAGCCGTCCGAAAGCTCCTTCACCTTTTCCGCCTGCTCCTGCACCGAGGCGTTGGAGCCGTGAAACTCCATGAACAACGTCGGCTCGACGGCGAAGCTCGTGCCCGAGTATTTGTTGATCGCGTCGAGCTGCGCCTCGTCGACGATCTCGATGCGCGCGATCGGGATGCCCGACTGGATCGTTGCGATCACCGTGTTCACCGCCGCCTCGAGCGAGGGATAGTTGCAGACCGCCGAGGACATCGCCTCGGGGATGCCGTAGAGGCGGAGCGCGATCTCGGTGATGACGCCGAGCGTGCCCTCGGAGCCCACGAAGAGGCGCGTCAGATCGTAGCCCGCGGCGCTCTTCTTCGAGCGGCGCGCGGTCTTGATCACGCGGCCATCGGCGAGCACGACGGTCAAGGCCAGCACGTTCTCTCGCATCGTGCCGTAGCGCACCGCGTTGGTGCCCGAGGCGCGCGTCGCCGCCATGCCGCCCAGCGACGCATCGGCGCCGGGATCGATCGGGAAGAACAAGCCGGTATCGCGCAGGTATTCGTTGAGCTGCTTCCGCGTAACGCCCGCCTGCACGCGGCAATCGAGATCGTCGGCGTGGACCGCGAGCACCTTGTTCATGCGCGACAGGTCGATCGAAATACCGCCTTCGATCGCGCCGATGTGCCCCTCGAGCGAGGTGCCGGTGCCGAACGGAATGACCGGCACCTTGTGCTGCGCGCAAACGCGCACGGCTTCGGCCACGTCCTCGGTGGTCTCGGCGAAGATGACGGCGTCGGGCGGCAGGACCGGGAAGTGGTCCTCGCCCTTGCCGTGCTGGGCGCGCACGGCCTCGGCGATCGAGAGCCGCTCGCCGAATTTCTGCTTCAGGATCGCGACCGCGGTATCGATGCGCGCGTTGGGCCGGCGCTTTGCAGCCAGCGTTGCGGGAGCAGCCATCAGAAATCCCTTGGGTGAGTGTGTGCCGGTAACCTAAAGCCCACGCCGGAGGGGGACAAGACGCGCGTTGGCCGCGGGGCCCTGCATTCCGCGCTATTTCGCCTGCTGCAAGCCCGGCGTCCCCAGCGCCGCCGGCGTTGCGCGCCCGTGCAGCGCCAGCATCGCGCCACCGAGCAGCAACCCGACGATGTTGATCACCCAGCCGAGATCGCTGCCAGTGATGGCGATCTTGGTCCCCTGCCAAAGTTCGAGAGTCGTGCCCCAGCCGGCGCCCAGGCCTTCCACCGGCATGATCACCGCCAGCGCCGCGAGCAACAGCAGCATCCGCGCGGCGGCGCCGATCGGGCGGTTGAACTGGCCGAGCAGCGCCGCGGTTCCGAAGGCGACGCCCGCGGCCAAGGTTACGAGGTCGATCACACCCAGCACCGGCGAGCCGCGGAACAAGAGGCTCGGCTGGAAGACGAAGACGAACGGCGCGAGATAGGCGATCCAGCCCATCTTCACGGACTGCCAGCCGGTCTGCCAGAGATCGGCCTTGGCGATGCCGGCCGCGGTGAAGGCCGCGAGCGCCACCGGCGGCGTCACCATCGAGAGCATGCCGAAATACATGAGGAAAAGGTGCACGGCGACGGGATCGAGCTGCGCCTTGATCATCGCCGGCGCGATCAACGTCGCGAGCAGCACGTAGACCGCGACCGTCGGCATGCCCATGCCGAGAATCGTGGCGATGACCGCCGTCATCAGCAGCAACACGAAAATGTTGCTGGCCGCGAGATCGCCGAGGAACAGCGTCAAGCCGAACGCGACGCCGGTGAGGTTGAGCACGCCGATGATGAGGCCCGCGCCGGCGCAGATCAGCACGACTTCGAGCACCGAGGTTCCGGTGCCGACGATGGCGGCGCCGAGATCGCGCAAGCTCATGCGCTTGCCGCGATAGCCGACGCTCATGCAGAACACGACGAGTAGCGCGCTGGCGAAAAGGCCGGAAAGCTGCGCCGTCCAATTGAGCCAGAACAGCGCCGCGAACAGGCCGAAGAACGGGATCGGGAAGTGCCAGCCGGTGGCGAAGATGCGCCGCATCGGCACCGGCTGCTCGACCACGGCGAAGCGGATGCGGTGGCGCGCCGCGTAGAAGTCGATGAAGACGAACAGCGAGAAATAGTAGATTAGCGAGGGCCCGATCGCGGCGAGCGCCACGGTGCGGTAGGGCACGCCGAGGAACTCGGCCATCAGGAACGCGGCGGCGCCCATGACCGGCGGCATCAGCTGCCCGCCGGTCGAGGCCAGCGCCTCGGTCGCCGCGGCGACGTGCCCCTGGAAGCCGGAGCGCTTCATCAGCGGGATGGTGATCACGCCGACCGAGGCCACGTTGGCGACCGCGCTGCCCGAAATCATGCCGAACAGCATCGAGCCGACGACGGCGATCTTGCCGGCGCCGCCGCGCGCCTTGCCGGCCACGGCCAGCGCGAGATCGGCGAAGAACTGCCCGCCGCCGCCGCGCGAGATGATCTGGCCCATGAAGATGAACGCGATGACGACCTCGGACGCGATCAGCAGCGGCCCGCCGATCATCGCGTTGGTGTCCATCGCGAGATAGACGATGAGCCGGTCCCACTGCACGGGCCGCGCGCCGAGCGTGCCCGGCACGAAATGGCCGAGCAGCGCATAGGCGATGAAGAACAGGATCACGAGCACCAGCGCGAGGCCGCAGGTGCGCCGCACACCCTCGATCACCAGCACCAGCAGGATCGCGCCGATGACGACGCCGTCGGTCGGGCGATAGACGAGCCGGTTCTGCAGCTCCGGATAGCGCCAGGCGACGTAGCCGGCGGCGAGAAAGCCGATGGCGGCGCAGGCGATGTCGAGCGCGCTCGCCGTACCGCGCAGCGCGCGGCCGCGCGACGTGACCAGGAACGCCAGCGGCAAGGTCAGCGCCAGGATCGCGGCGAGGAACTGCTCGGTGAAAAGCGCGATTTCGAGGCGCTGCGGCACGTCGAGCGCCCAGCCGAGCGCCACGGCGGTCAGCAACCTGCCGAGCGTCCGTTCGGCGGCGACTTGAGCGCGGCCGCGCGCGACGGTGCGCAGTTCGGCCTCTTCGGACATGCGCGGCGCGTTCTCGGACTACGGTTTCGGCGGCCAGTAGCCCTGCTTCGTATAGGCCGCGATGGCGCCGGGGTGATACTCGACCGGCAGGGTCTTCGCCATGCGCGCGGCGTCGAAGCCCTGGAAGCCCGTGAAGCTCTCGATCAGCGCCGCCTTGTTGGCCGCGAGCGTCTCGACGACCTTGCCGACGAGATCGTCCTTCACGTGCTTGCCGGCGAGCAGCACGTAGTCGTACGCCATGATCTTGCTGGGCGCGAGGATGCCGGCCAGCGCCGGCGAGGGATTGACGGTGACGATGTAGGCTTCGGGCAGCACTTTCTGCATGCGCGCGACCGCCGCCGGCGAATCGTCCATCGCGAGGAAGCGGATGCCGCCGACAGCGGCGTTGGTCTCGGCCACCTTGCCGGCGCCGAGCGCGAACAGCGCCGCATCGGCCTTGCCCGCCGCGAACTCGTCGGCGCCGCGCAGTACGTTCGGCACCAGCACCTGCTTCACGTCGGCGATCGAGAGCCCGCCATTGGCGAGGAACGCGTCGGTAATCGCCTTCAACGTCAGCTGCGAGGTGTAGCCGTAGGGGACGGCGGCGCCTTTCAGATCCGCCATCGTCTTCATCTTCGAATCCTTGCGCACGAACATGCCGCTGCGGAACGGATAGAGCACCGCGACCATGCGGATGTTCGACTGCTTCTTGCCCTGGAACACGCCGGTGCCGGTGAGCGCCTCCTTGGCCTCGATGATGTTGACGACGCCGAAATCGAGCTCGCCGCTGTCGATCAGCGGCACATAGGCGCTGGTGCCGCCCGCGGGCTGGACGCGCGCCGCGAGCTTGGCCTTCTCGCTCAGCACCTTGGCGATGGCCGCCGCCATCGAATAGCCGGCGGTGCCCTGCCCCATCGTGCCGATGCCGATCTGCTGCGCCGCGGCCGGAGCGGCGAGCGCGGCGGCGACCACGAGAGTCGCGAGCGGGCGAACCATTTGCATGGCGGTTTCCTCCCTGACACTGGCTCTTGGCCAGCTTGATTGGCGCCAAGATACAGGGGCCGAGCGGCCCGGCACAATCACCAACGCGCGGAATGCCGGCCGCCCACATCCGGCGCGGCATGAGGCGTTTCCGGTTTCGAGGCTTCTTTCGCGGCGCGCGCGCGTGCTAGCGTGCGGCCGTTCACGCAAAACACGGAACCAATCGTCGGGGAGAAACGCCTCATGCCGCAGCCGCTTCACACGCTCCTGCCCACCTCGCTCGTCGGCTCTTATCCGCAGCCCGACTGGCTCGTGGACCGGGACAATCTGCGCGGCCGGTTTCCGCCGCGCGTCCGCGCCAAGGAGCTGTGGCGCGTCGATCCGCGCTTCCTCGAAGAGGCGCAGGACGACGCCACCATCGTCGCCATCCGCGACCAGGAGCGCGCCGGCCTCGACATCATCACCGACGGCGAGATGCGGCGCGAGAGCTACTCGAACCGCTTCGCGACCGCGCTCGAAGGCATCGACATCGACAACCCCGGCAGCGCGCTCGACCGCTCGGGCCATCCCAATCCGGTGCCGCGCATCGCCGGCAAGATCCGCCGGAAATACCCGGTGCAGGTGCGCGACATGGAGTTCCTGCGCCGCAACACCACGCGCATGGTCAAGATGACCGTGCCCGGCCCGTTCACGATGAGCCAGCAGGCGCAGAACGACTTCTACCGCAATGCCGCGGACGCCGCGCTCGACTATGCCAGGGCCGTGAACGAGGAGATCAAGGACCTCTTCGCCGCGGGCGCCGACGTGGTGCAGATCGACGAGCCCTACATGCAGGCGCGGCCGCAGGCGGCGCGCGAATACGGGCTTCGGGCGCTCGAGGCCGCGCTCGACGGCGTCAAGGGCACGACGGCGGTTCACATCTGCTTCGGCTACGCCGCCATCATCCACGCGCGGCCCGAAGGCTATTCCTTCCTGCCCGAGTTCGAGCAGTGCCGCGTGCACCAGGTCTCGATCGAGACCGCGCAATCCAATCTCGACACCGCGATCTTGGAGAGTCTGCCGGACAAGACGATCGTCTTGGGCGTCATCGATCTCGACAACCTCGCGGTGGAGACGCCGGACGTCGTGGCGGCGCGCATCACGCGCGCGTTCCCGCATTGCCCGCCCGAGCGCATCATCGTGGCGCCGGATTGCGGCATGAAATACCTCCCGCGCGAGGTCGCCTACGGCAAGATGGTGTCGATGGTGAAGGGTGCGGCGATGGTGCGCGACGCGCTCGCGAGCGCGCGCAGCGCCGTCGACAAGAGCCAGAAAAAAAAGGCGGCGGCCGCGCCGGAGATCCGCATCGCGGCCCGTACCGCGGCCCGCACCGCGGCGAAGGCGAAGCCGGCGAAAGCGGCCGCGAAACCGGCCAAGGCCGCCACGCCCGCGTCGCGCCCGAAGGCAAAGGCGAAAGGAAAAGCGGGCAAGAAGCGCTGACCCCGTGCCCGCGTTCACGCGCGAGGACGCGGACGGCATAGCGCTCGTCCGCTTCGATCGCCCGCCCGTCAACGCCATCGATCTCGCGGTCACGGAAGAGCTCGGCGCGCTCGCCGGCGCGCTCGAGCGCGCGCCGCCGAAGGCGCTGGTGCTGACCGGATCCGGCGCCACGTTTTCGGCCGGGCTCGATTTGAAGGCGGTGCCGGCCTACGGGCTCGGCGAGCGGCGCGCGCTCGTGCTCTCGATCAACCGCATGGTGCGCCGGCTTTACGGCCTTCCCTGCCCGACCGTCGCCGCCGTCAACGGCCATGCGATGGCCGGCGGGCTGGTGCTGGCGCTCGGCTGCGATCTCCGCCTCGCGGCCGCGGGCGCCGCGAAGCTTGCGTTGAGCGAGGTCAATGTCGGCATTCCGTTTCCGCTCGGGCCGATGCTCGTCGTCAACGACACGGTCGGCGGATCGGCGCGCCGCGACCTCGCGCTGTTCGGCCGCGTCTACGACCCGGCGACCGCCCTCGCGGCGGGCCTCGTCGACGAGATCGTGCCGGCGGAGCGCCTGCTTGCGCGCGCCCGCGAGCGTGCGCGCGAACTCGCCGGGCTTCGCGGCTATGCCGTGATCAAAGCCCAGCTTCGCGCCGCGACGCTGGCCGAGCTCGATCGGGCGATCGCCGCCGACGACGATCCGGTCTTCAGGCGTTGGGCTTGATCGCGCTCACGGCGTCCGGAAATGCCCCCAAATCGTCCAGGCGCCGATCGCGACGAACGCGATGCCGGCGATGAGCTTCAGCGGCACCACGTGAATGTAGCGCTGCGCGGCGGTGCCGATGAGGACGGCGATCGCCGTCGAAGTCACGAGCGCGCCCGCCGCGGCGGCGAAGACGAGCCAGGGGCTCTGCTTCTCCTCGGATGCGAACAGCAGCGTCGCCAACTGCGTCTTGTCGCCAAGCTCGGCGAGGAAGACCGTGCCGAAGACGACGAAATAGGGTGCGAGCGAACTCATCTTGGCCTCGTGTGGAGCGGCGTTTGCGCGGCGCGGCCGGCGCGCCGTTGACTCATATCAAAGCGGCGTTGGGCGCGGACCGGTAGGAACCGCGCAGTGTCGAGAGCGCCCGTCAATGCCCTATCGCGCCAACCGCGACCTGCCGATGCCGGTGCAGCACGTGCTGCCGGAGCACGCGCAGGACATCTACCGCCAGGCCTTCAACAACGCGTGGAAGAATTTCCGCGGCGCCGAGGCCGAGCGCGAAGGCCGCTGCCATCGCATCGCCTGGGCGGCCGTCAAGCGCTGGTACCACAAAGACGACGGTAATTGGATCGCCAACGCCTGAGCGCGTCAGCCGCCGTAAAACACGTTGGCGCCGAGATCGGACATGAACAGGATCGCCTGATCCGGGCGCCCTTCCGGCGCCTTGGCGAGCGTCGCCTCGATCACTTCGCCGACCACGATGTGGTGGTCGCCCTTGGCGACGATCTCGACCACCTTGCATTCGACGCTGGCCGGCGCGCTCAGCAGAATGGGCGCGCCCGACGCGCCCTTCCTGTAGGCCTCGCCGCTGATCTTGTCGCCCTGCTTGTCGGCGGGCTTGAAGAACGCGAACGCCGCGCCCTGCTGGCCCTTGCCGAGCATGTTGAGCGCGAAGACCTTGGTTTCCTTGACCAGGCCGTAGGCGCCCGAATCGGCCTTGAGCGCCACCGCCACCAGCGGCGGGTTGAACGAAGTCTGCGTCACGAAGTTCACCGTCGCCGCCGCCACGCGCCCATCCGCCGCCTCGGCGGTCAGCACGTAGATGCCGTAGGGGATCATACGCAG
>JBKOUH010000207.1:0-3575 GCA_046723285.1 Pseudomonadota bacterium | reverse complement strand
ATCGTCAACAACCTGCTGCTGCGCCTCGATCTCGTCTCCTCGCCGCTGTCGCTGCTTTACAGCCGCTTCGCGGTCGTGGTGGCGATGGTGCACGTGTTGCTGCCGTTCATGGTGCTGCCGCTGATGAGCGTCATGAAGGGGATTCCGGGCGCGCATCTGCGTGCCGCGGCCTCGCTGGGCGCGCCGCCGCGCACGGTCTTCCGGCGCATCTACCTGCCGCAGACGCTACCCGGCATCGCAGCCGGCACGCTGCTCGTGTTCATCCAGGCGCTCGGCTACTACATCACGCCCGCGCTCGTCGGTGGCGGCGACGACCAGATGATCGGCTCGTTCATCGCGTTCTACGCCACGCGCACGATCAACTGGGGCATGGCGGCCGCGTTGTCGTTCATGCTGCTGGGGGCGACCGTGCTGCTCTATTTCATCTATTCCCGCCTCGTCGGCTTCGAGCGGCTGCGGCTGGGCTAGCGATGGAGAGGGCCTACGCCACCACCGGACAAAGGCTGGCCCGGCTCGGCCTCAGGCTCCAGACCGCGCTGGTGCTGCTGTTCCTCGTGGCACCCATCGCCGCGATCGTGCCGCTCTCGTTTTCGGCCGGCTCCTTCCTGCATTATCCGTTGCCGGGCCTGAGCCTGCGCTGGTATCGCGATTTCTTCACCTCGGATTTCTGGCTGCCCACGGTCTGGAACAGCGCCGTGATCGGCGCCGCGGCGACGGCGCTGGCGACGATTCTCGGCACGCTGGCGGCGATCGGCCTGTGGCGCGCGAGATTTCCCGGGCGCGGCCTCGTTTTCGGGCTGGTGATGTTTCCGATGATGGCGCCGGTGGTGATCGTTGCGGTGGCGGTCTATTTCGCCTATGCGCAAGTGGGCCTCGCCAATACCTATCTCGGCACCATCCTCGCCCACACGGCGCTGGGTGCGCCGTTCGTCGTGGTGACGGTCTACGCCACGCTCTCAGGCTTCGATTCCGCGCTGGCGCGCGCCGCGGCCAGTCTCGGCGCCTCGCCGATCACGGTGTTCCGGCGCGTGACGCTGCCGCTCATCCTGCCCGGAGTTGTCGCGGGCGCGCTGTTTGCGCTCGTCACCTCGCTCGACGAGGTCGTCGTCGTGCTGTTCATGGCCGCGCCCGAGCAGCGCACGCTGCCGCGCCAGATGTTCGCGGGAATCAACGACAACCTCAGCCTCACGATCACCGCGGCGGCGACGCTGCTCGTCGTCCTCGCCGTGGCGCTGATGCTGACGGTCGCCTGGCTGCGCCGGCGCGGCGAGCGCCTGCGCGGCGGATGAGGGCGAGCCCGGCGGCGCGGACCGTCTCAGCCCGCCCTGAGCTTGAACCGCTGAATCTTTCCGGTCGCCGTCTTCGGCAGCTCGGGCACGAACTTGAACCAGCGCGGATATTTGTAGGGCGCCAGACCCTTTTTGCAGTGCTCGCGCAGCTCTGATTCGAGCGCGGATGCCGCTGCACCTTCGCCGCCGCTCTTTTCCTTCAGCACGATCCATGCTTCCGGCTTGATGAGGCCGTCGGCGTCGGCGCGGCCGACGATGGCGGCTTCGAGCACCTTCGGGTGCTCGATGAGGCGGCCCTCGATTTCGATCGGCGAAGTCCAGATCCCGCCCACCTTCATCATGTCGTCGGCGCGCCCGGCGTAGACGTAGTAGCCTTTCTCGTCCTGGTAATAGGTGTCGCCGGTGTTGAGCCAGTTGCCGTCGAGCATCGTGGCCGCGCTGCGCTCGGCCTGGTTCCAATAAGTGCGCGCGGTGGAATCGCCGCGCATGAGGAGCGTCCCCGATTCGCCCGCTTTCACCGGCTGCCCATTGTCGCCGACGATGCGCGCCTCGTAGCCCGGCACCGGACGACCGCTCTTGCCGGGCTGCTGGTCCTGGGGCGTGTTCGAGATCGCGATGTGCAGCAGTTCGGTCGAGCCCCAGCCGTCGAGGATGAGAAGGCCGGTCTTGTCCTTCCAGCGGCGGTAGATGTCGGCTGGCAGCGCCTCGCCGGCCGAGCAGCAATAGCGCAACGACGCGAGATCGGGCTTCGCCGTGTCGAGTGCCGCGAGCTGGGCGGCGTAGAGCGTCGGCACGCCGAAATAGAGCGTCGGGCGGAATTTCCTGATCACCTCGAAGGTGAGCTCGGGCGTCGGCCGCGGCGCCAGCAGGATCGCGGTGCCGCCGACCCAGAGCGGAAACGTCATCGCATTGCCGAGGCCGTAGGCGAAGAAGAGCTTGGCCGCCGAGAAGAACACGTCGCTCTCACGCATGCCGAGCGTCTCGACGCCATAGCGCTGGCTTGTCACCACCATGTCGCGCTGGCGGTGCACGGCGCCCTTGGGCCGGCCGGTCGAGCCCGAGGAATAGAGCCAGAAACAGTCGTCGGCGGGCTTGGCCGGGTGCGGGGCCAGCGTGGCCGGCGCGCCGGCGATGAGCTTGTCGAGCCCGCCCTCGGTGCGCAGCACGTGGCGCGGCTTCTTCGCCAGCGCCGCCACCGCGGGCTCCACCTCGCTCGCGAATTCGGGTGAATAGACGACGACCGCCGCGCCGCTGTCCGCGATCATGTATTCGTAGTCCTTGGCGCGCAGCAGCGTGTTGAGCGGCACCGGCACGATGCCGGCTTTGATGGCGCCCCAGAACGCGTAGTAGAAGGCCGGGCAATCCTTGACGATCATCAAGACGCGCTCGCCCGGCGCCGCGCCGAGGCCTTTCAACGCGTTGCCGCAGCGGTTCACGCCTTCGGCCAGCTCGGCGTAGGTGACGGTTTCGCCGTCATAGGTCTTGATGACGGGTTTGGCGCCGCGGCCTTCGTTCAGATGCCGGTCGATGAACGGCACGGCGGCGTTGAAACTTTCGGCGATGCGGATCTCGCCGCCCTTCGCGGTCGTCACGATCCGCACCTCGTTGGGCTGCATGGGCGTCCTCCGGTCGTTCTTCTTGGCAGGCGACTTTTGCGAGCATGCACAGCGACCGGCATTTTTCCAGAAGCCTTGTCGCCGCGGATTGGGAGCGCGCGCCTCCAGTCGCGCAGTCCCATGCTGTGTCGTTTTGACCCGCATACGCCGCCGGGCTTGGCAAAATCGCCGAGATCGCAAAGTAATGGCGGCCGCATGACCGCCTCGAGCACCGCCATCGGAATTTCCCGCCCGTACGGCCGCGGCGACGCCGACGCGCGCGCCATCGCCTGGTGGCTGATCGCGGTCGCGGCCATGGTGTTCGTCATGGTCGTGATCGGCGGGCTCACGCGCCTCACCGAATCCGGCCTTTCGATCACCGAATGGCAGCCGATCATGGGAACGCTGCCGCCGTTGTCGGAGGCGGATTGGCAGGCGCTGTTCGCCAAGTATCAGCAGTCGCCGCAATTCCAGAAGATGTTCCCGGCGCTCACGCTCGCCGGCTTCAAGGGCATCTTCTGGCTCGAATACATCCACCGGCTCTGGGGCCGGCTGATCGGCGTCGCGTTCCTGCTGCCGTTCCTGTGGTTCTGGATTCGCGGCCGCATTCCGCAAGGCTATTGGCCGGCGCTGCTCGGCCTTTTCGCGCTCGGCGCGCTCCAAGGCGCGGTCGGCTGGCTGATGGTGGCGA
>JBKOUH010000152.1:0-2880 GCA_046723285.1 Pseudomonadota bacterium | reverse complement strand
TCTTGGCGCGGCTGCGGAGTGGAGGGATCGAGTCGGCCCGCAAGAGCGGGCCTTCGGCAGAATTGCGCCAACGGCGCAATTCTGCAAATGCGAGGCCAACGGCCTCGCGTCCTCCACTTCGCGAGCCGCAAGGGCGGCTCGCTTCGGTCGGGAAGACGATGTGTTTTCAGGGCGTCTGGCATCACACTTCGAACTAGATCCCTTGCGCGAGCGGCAGCGCTTTCGAGTAGTTGATCGTGTTGGTGGCGCGGCGCATGTAGCCTTTCCAGGCGTCGGAGCCGGATTCGCGGCCGCCGCCGGTTTCCTTCTCGCCACCGAAAGCGCCGCCGATCTCGGCGCCGCTGGGGCCGATGTTGACATTGGCGATGCCGCAATCGCTGCCTTCGGCGGAAACGAAGATCTCGGCCTCGCGCATGTCGCCGGTGAAGATGCTCGAGGAGAGGCCCTGCGGCACGGCATTGTGCAAGCGGATCGCCTCGGACAGCTCGCGATAGCGCATGACGTAGAGTATCGGCGCGAAGGTTTCGCGCGTCACGATCTCGGTCTGGCCCGGCATCTCGACAAGCGCGGGCTGGACGTAGAACGCGTCGGGCCATTCGTTCGACAGCACGCGCTGGCCGCCGGCGATCTTGCCGCCGTCTTTTGCCGCCTCGTCGAGCGCCGCGCGCATGCCCTCATAAGCGCGGCCGTCTATGAGCGGGCCCACCAGCGTGCCCGGCTCGCGCGGATCGCTGATGCGGAGCTTGCCGTAGACCGAGGCGAGGCGCGGCACGAAGCCGCCATAGATCTCGTCATGCACGAAGAGGCGGCGCAGCGACGTGCAGCGCTGCCCGGCGGTGCCGACGGCGGCAAACGTGATCGCGCGCAGCGCGAGTTCTTGATCAGCGCTGGGGCAGACGATGGCGGCGTTGTTGCCGCCGAGCTCCAGGATGCTGCGCGCGAAACGGGCGGCGAGCTTCGGCGCCACGGCGCGGCCCATGCGCGTGCTGCCGGTGGCGCTCACCATGGCCACGCGCGGATCGTCGACGAGCACCGCGGATACCGCCGCATCGCCGATCACAAGCTGCGTAATATCGCCCAGCGCCACATCGAAGCGCGCGACGGTCTGTTGGAACAGAGCCTGGGTGGCCAAGGCCGTCAGCGGCGTCTTCTCGGATGGCTTCCACACCAGCGTGTTGCCGCAAACGAGAGCCAGCGCCGCGTTCCACGCCCAGACCGCCACCGGGAAGTTGAAGGCGGTCACGATCCCGCACACGCCGAGCGGATGCCAGGTTTCCATCATGCGATGACCAGGCCGTTCGGAGGCGACGGTAAGGCCGTAGAGCTGGCGCGAGAGGCCGACTGCGAAGTCGCAGATGTCGATCATTTCTTGAACTTCGCCAAGGCCTTCCTGGAGAATCTTGCCGTTTTCGATCGTCACAAGTCGGCCGAGCCTGTCCTTGTGCTCGCGCAAGACCTCGCCGAACCGGCGCACGAGTTCGCCGCGGCGCGGTGCCGGCAGCGCGCGCCAGACCGCGAAACCGGCGGCCGCGCGGCCGATGGCCGTGCGCACCGCGGCCGGGGGCGTATCCTGGACCCGGGCTATCTCGCGGCCATCGATCGGCGAGCGGACGACCCGATCGCCTTGGAGGTCGCGCTCGCGTACGCCGAGGGCCGTGGCGAGCCCATGTGCCTCGCCAGACAGGCTTGAAAGGGTCATCGTTCTCTCTCCTGGCAGCACGCGAACGCCGGCTGCGCGATTCCGCCACACAAAAGCCGTCTACGTTTCGCTCTAGGCTTTACTCTTGGTTAACGCGGGTCGGCGAAACTGGGGCCGTCAGCGAAAGTACGTAAGCCCCACGCAATTTTACGCGATCCTAACCGAATTCGCGCGCGACCGCGGCGGTGCCACGGCGACCGAGTATGCCCTGCTCATCGCCCTCGTCGCGGGCCTGTCGATCGCCGTCTGGACCGGGATCGGCGATTCGCTGGCGAAAATCTTCCAATAGATCACGAACGCCCTCGTCTAGCGCGGGGCCGCGTCAGCGCGCGCCGTCGCCCGTATCGGGCTTCATCTCACAGATCTTGCAGCCGGCCATCTCGACGCGGCCATCCGGCATGGTCGTGTTGCAGAAGCAGGCGTTCTTAAAGTCGGCGCGTTCGATCTTGGCATGGGTGAGATCGGCGCCGATGAGGTCGGCCGCGCGCAAGTCGGCATCGCTCAAGTCGGCCTCTCCGAGCTCGGCCTTGCGGAAATCGGCGCCGCGCAGTTCGGCGCGCGCGAGCCGTGCCCGGATGAGCCGCGCGCGGAAGAATTTGGCATCGCGCGCGGTGGCAGCGGTCAGGTCCGCGGCCGTCAGCAGCGCGGCGGTGAAGTCGGCCTTGACCAGGAACGCCTGACCGAGCTTCGCCTCGGTCAAGTCGGTGTCGGACAGCCTGGCCTCGCGCAAATTGGCAAAGCGGAGATCGGCGCGCGCCAAGCCGGCGCCGGCAAGGTCCGCGTTCGCGAGATTGGCGCGCGTCAGGATCGCATCGTCGACCGCGGCGCCTTGCAGCGCGGCGCGCCCGAGATCGGCCTCGGTGAGATCGGCCGCGCGCAGGTTCGCCCCGGTCAATGTGGCTTCCGTGAGATTGGCGCCGGCGAGGCGCGCGCCCGCAAGATCGGCCCGCTCGAGCAGCGCGCCGGCAAGGTCGCACTTCTCGCAGCTCCTCGTCGCCATGAGCCGCTCCACGTGCTGCGGGTCGAAGGCGGCGGCGCGATACGGCGCAAGCGCCGCGAGCGCCATCGCCACCATGAAGGCGAGGCGCCGCAAGCCGCTTCGGTCCTTCATGCGCGGTGCTGCCCGGTGTTTTCGATAGGTTGGGATCGCCGCCATCGCGGTCTTGTATTAAGTCTTGATT
>JBKOUH010000382.1:0-3582 GCA_046723285.1 Pseudomonadota bacterium | reverse complement strand
CGCGTGATGCGCCGCCCGGGCATGAGCGGCGCCAAGCTCGACCTGTTGCTCGGCCGCCAGACGCCCGACGCCGAAAAGCGCCGCCGCGCCGATTACGTGATCAACACGAACCGCGGTTATCGTGACACGCTGTTGGCACTGAGGAAGATCATCCGGCGACTGAAGGCGCGCGGAGGCGAAAGGAAAGTCCACAAGAGGCGCAGAGCCGCAGAGAAAAATGGAATGGCGCGCCCGCCGCGCGCTCATTAGAATCCGCTGCGTCCCTGCGCCTCCTGCTCATATCCGCATGCGCCAGATCGTTCTCGACACCGAAACCACCGGCCTCGATCCGGCCTCGCACCGGATCATCGAGATCGGCTGCGTCGAGCTCGTCAATCACGTGCCGACCGGGCGCAACTTCCACACCTATCTCAATCCCGAGCGCGCCAGCGACGCGCGCGCGTTCGAGGTCCACAAGCTCTCGGACGAGTTCCTGAAGAACCAGCCCTTCTTCCGCGACAAGGCCGACGAATTCCTTGATTTCCTCGGCGACGACCAGCTCGTCATCCACAACGCCGAATTCGACATGGGCTTCGTCAATTGGGAGCTGAAGCGCATCGAGCGCCAGGCGCTCCGGATGTCGCGCGTCGTCGACACCATCGCCATCGCGCGCCAGAAATATCCCGGCGCCCAAGCCAGCCTCGACGCGCTCTGCCGGCGCTTCGAGATCGATCTCTCGATCCGCGCCGAGCGCCACGGCGCGCTCATCGACGCCGGGCTCCTCGCGCGCGTCTATCTGGAGCTCATCGGCGGCCGCCAGCCCGGGCTCGACTTCGCCGTCAACGGCGTGGCGCGCGGCACCGCCATCTTGATGCCGAAGGCGAAGGCGCCGGCTGCGCTGCGCCCGCCGCGCCGCCATCTTCCCGGCGCGCAGCCCACGGCCGAAGAAGCCGCGTTGCACGAGAAGTTCCTCGGCAAGATCAAAGACCCGATCTGGCGGAAGGAATAGCCTTCGCGCTTAGACTAAGCTTGTCGTCTCCGCGAAAGCGGGGGCCCATGCCTCCAATGGCACGTCGCTGGAACGGTGGGTCTCCGCTTTCGCGGGGACGACAGGGAATGTGAATGAGCGCCTACGGCTTGATGATCGGCGAGCGCTGGCCCTGCGCTTGCATCTGCTGCTGGAACAGCGAGAAGAAATCGATCGGCTGCAGCGTGAGCGGCGGGAAGCCGCCTTCGCGCGTGGCGTCGGCGATGATCGCGCGCGCGAACGGGAACAGCAGGCGCGGGCACTCGATCAACAACACGCCCTGGTGCTGGTCCTGGGGGATGATCGGCCCCAGCGCGAACACGCCGGCATAGGCGAGCTCGCAGAGGAAGACCGGCTTCTCCTTCGCCTTCGCGTCGACCTTGATCGAAAGCGTCACTTCGTAGTCGCCGTTGGGCAAGCGCTTCGCCTCGACGTTCACGTTGATGTCGACCTGCGGCTGGACTTCGCTCTGCATGAAGACGTCGGGCGCGCTCGGATTCTCGAACGAGAAATCCTTGATGTACTGGCCCTTTACCATCAGCGGCGGCTGATTGGGATCGCCGGCGGGCTGGCCGCTGCCATTGCCGGGGCCGGGCTGATTTTCGGCCATGGGAAAACTCCGTCGGTGCTGTGCTGAGAAGCGGCGGCGTGGCTAGCACGTCCCGGAGAGAGGGGCAACCGCGGCGCCCGGGCGCGCGCGGGCGCCATTGAACGCCGCGCGCAAAAGGGCCATGTAAGCGCGGTCATGTCGCACCCCCAATTCCCCGTAATCCACGGCACCACCGTTTTATCGGTCCGGCGCAACGGCAAGGTCGTCATCGCCGCCGACGGCCAGGTCACCTTCGGACAGACCGTCTTGAAGCCCAATGCCAAGAAGGTCCGGCGTCTCGGCACCGGCTCTGTCATCGCCGGATTCGCCGGCGCCACCGCCGATGCGTTCGCGCTGTTCGAGCGGCTCGAAGGCAAGCTCGAGAAGCATCCGGGCCAGCTGACGCGCGCCTGCGTCGAGCTCGCCAAGGATTGGCGCACCGACCGCTACCTTCGCCGGCTCGAGGCGATGATGGCGGTGGCCGACAAAGACGTTTCCTTGGTGCTGACCGGCACCGGCGACGTCGTCGAGCCCGCGGATCAGCTCATCGGCATCGGGTCGGGCGGCCCCTTCGCGCTCGCCGCCGCGCGCGCGATGATGGCCGAAACCCAGCTCGACGCCGAGGCGATTGCGCGGAAGGCGCTCAAGATCGCGGCCGATCTCTGCATCTACACCAACGACCAAATTTCCGTCGAAACTCTTTAGGAAGCGAACAGGAGCCGGGGAGAAGACCAACTGCGCGCCGTGGGCGCGTATTTTCCTGATCTCCCCGACTCCCCGACTCCTGTTATCTTATCTGGACCGTCCATGACCAACATGCCCAAGCCCGTCATCGCCGCGCCCGCGGCATCCGCGTTCAGCCCGCGCGAGATCGTCTCCGAGCTCGACCGCTTCATCGTCGGCCAGCACGAGGCCAAGCGCGCGGTCGCGATCGCGCTCAGGAACCGCTGGCGCCGCCAGCAGCTCGACGAGGCGATGCGCGAAGAAGTGCTGCCGAAGAACATCCTCATGATCGGCCCGACCGGTTGCGGCAAGACCGAGATCGCGCGCCGCTTGGCCAGGCTCGCCGACGCGCCGTTCTTGAAAGTCGAGGCGACGAAGTTCACCGAGGTCGGCTATGTCGGCCGCGATGTCGATTCGATCCTGCGCGATCTCGTCGAGGTCTCGATATCGATGACCAAGGAGCGCTTGCGGAAGAACGTGCGCGCGCGCGCCGAGGCTGCGGCCGAAGACCGCGTGCTCGATGCGCTCGTCGGCAAGGACGCGCGGCCCGAGACGCGCGAGTCGTTTCGAAGGAAGCTCCGCAACAACGAGATGAACACCAAGGAAATCGAGGTCGAGCTCTCCGAGAGCGGCGGCGGCATGCTGCCCACCTTCGAGATCCCGGGCATGCCCGGCGCGTCGATGGGCATGATCAATCTGAACGACATGCTCGGGAAGGCCTTCGGGCAGCGCACCAAGCGCCGGCGCATGACGGTCGGCGAGAGCTACGATCTCCTCGTCGCCGAGGAGAGCGACAAGCTGCTCGACCAGGAGAAGGTGGTGGCCGAGGCGATCCGTACCGTCGAGCAGGACGGCATCGTCTTCATCGACGAGATCGACAAGATCGCGGGCCGCAGCGAGCGCGTCGGCGGCGCCGATGTGAGCCGCGAGGGCGTCCAGCGCGATCTCCTGCCGCTGATCGAGGGCACGACGGTCGCGACCAAGCACGGGCCGGTGAAATCCGACCACGTCCTCTTCATCGCGTCGGGCGCGTTCCACTTCTCGAAGCCGTCTGATCTGCTGCCCGAGCTGCAGGGCCGGCTGCCGATCCGCGTCGAACTCGCGCCTCTCACCGTCGAGGATTTCCGCCGCATCCTCACCGAGACCGAGGCGAGCCTGATCAAACAATCCGTCGCCCTGATGCGCACCGAGGGCGTGGAGCTCGCGTTCACCGAGGATGCGATCGATGCGCTCGCGCGGGTCGCGGTCGACGTGAACAACTCGG
>JBKOUH010000526.1:0-4533 GCA_046723285.1 Pseudomonadota bacterium | reverse complement strand
GCGCTGGCCCAGGCGCGCGAACTGCTGGAGCGGCTTGGCGCGCTCGATTCCGGCGGCGCCGTCACCGAGCATGGCCGCGCCATGGCCGGCTTCGGCGCGCATCCGCGCCTGGCGCACATGATGATCGGCGGCAAGGCGATGGGTGCCGGCGCGCTGGCCTGCAATCTCGCCGCGCTGATCGAGGAGCGCGATCTCGGGCGCGAACTCCGCAGTATCGACATCCGCCTGCGCCTCGGGCTGCTCGAGGGGCGCGGCGGCGAGCGTATCCGCCGCGTCGCCGAGATGTGGAGGCGCCAGTTGAAGGCGGAGAAAGGCGGGCGGGGCGATGCCGCGGCCGGCCGACTGTTGGCGCTCGCCTATCCCGACCGCGTCGCGCAACGGCGTGGCGACGCGCTTGGCAGCTTCCGCCTCGCCAATGGGCGCGGCGCCTGGTGCGACGAGGGCGATCCGCTGGCGAAGTCGCCTTTCCTCGCGATCGCCGATCTCGACGGCGACAAGCAGGAGGCGCGCATCTTCCGCGCGGCGCCGCTCGCGCGCGCCGATCTCGATTCGCTGTTCGGCGCGCGCATCCGTACCGAGGAGCAGGTGCAATGGGATTCGCGCGAGCAGGCGGTCAAGGCGCGGAAGCGCACGACGCTCGACGCCCTCGTGCTGTCCGAGGCGCCAATCACACCACATCCCGCGGCGGCGACAAGCGCGGTCCTCGACGGCATTCGCGAATTGGGCCTAGCCGCGCTGCCCTGGCCGGGCGAGGCGGAAACACTGCGCGCCCGCATCGCGCTCTTGCGCCGTATCGACGGAGCGGACGCGGGATGGCCCGATGTCTCGGATGCCGCGCTGGTTGCGGGTCTGGCTGATTGGCTCGGGCCGTTTCTGGCCGGCATCGCGCGGCGGACCGACTTCGGGCGCATTCCGCTGGCGCGCGCGCTCGAGTCGCTGCTCGATTGGAAGCAGAAGCAGCGCCTCGACCGCGAGGCGCCGGTCGATATCGCGGTGCCGAGCGGCCGGCGTGCGCGCATCGACTATATTACGGGGCCGGAGCCCATCCTCGCGGTACGCATCCAGGAGATGTTCGGCGCCACGGCCACGCCGGCGATCGCGGGCGGCCGGGTGCCCTTGCTCCTGCACCTGCTCTCGCCGGCGCAGCGGCCCATTCAAGTTACGCGCGACCTCGTGAGCTTCTGGCGGCGCGGCTATCCCGAGGCGCGCGGCGATCTCCGCGGCCGCTATCCCAAGCACTACTGGCCCGACGACCCGCTGAAAGCCCAGCCGACGAGCCGCGTTCGCCCGCGCTGACTCTGTTTATGGCAAGTCGATGAACATGAGGGCTCCGTGGCGCATACGGATTGCGGTGGCACGGAACCGGCGTCATCATCTTTCGTAAAGGATAACCATCTTGCCGGAGATCGCGCCTGCGCCGCCTCTTGCCCGTCGTCCTCTTGACACTCGTCGCGCTCGGCACGTCCGCGGCGCGCGCGGAGCTGGCGAGCCGGCCGGATCCACAGCCCCCCATCACCGTCGTCGTGTTCGGTGATTCGCTGGCCGAGGGTTTGTGGGGGAGCCTGTTCCGGCGCTTTGCCCGCGATCGCAGCGTCCGCATCGTCAACGCCGCGCGCGCCTCGACCGGCTTCAACGCCGACGCCTATGACGAGGATCTCGATCGCCTGCTCGGCCGCGGCCGTATCGACCTCTTGATCGTCCAGACTGGTGCCAATGACCGCCAGCGCGCCGTGGCGCTCGGCGGACATCGCACGGCGCGCTTCGGCTCGCCGCGCTGGTTCGAATATTACGACCAGCACCTCACCTATTTCCTGGCGCGCATCCAGCAGCGGCGCATCCCGGTGCTGTGGGTCGGGCTGCCGGTGATGCGCGATCAAGGTTTCGATGGCGGCATGCGCATCATCAGCCGCGTGCAGCAGGACAGTGCCGAGCGGCACGGCGCCTTGTTCCTCGACATCGCCGCTTTCACTGCGGACGCCGAGGGCGCCTTCGTCGAGAAGCTGACCGGCCCGGACGGACGGACGCGGCGGTTCCGCCACGAGGACGGCGTGCATTTCTGGGATTTCGGCTACGACCGCGTGGCCGGCGAGGTTCTGGCCACGATCCGGGCCCGCTTTCCCGATCTGCTGCCTCAAGCGCGGGCACGCGCCGAATTGCCTTCCCATAAACCTTAATCGAATCGCCGCCGCCGCTCATTTCCGCGCGATAGAAGCGGTCGCGCCGTTGCAACCGAGAGGGTGCTTATGCATATTCCGCGCGCTTTTTCGGGACACCTCTGAAATCCCGCCGCGCAGCGGAAATATTCGACCGGGGACGCATCGATGCGGCTAGCACTACGCCTGTTCGCCTTGCTTGCACTGTTCGCGGCGCCCTTCGCGGGCGCCGGCGCCGAAACCACGACTGGCGGCCAGGGCAACGCGCAGGAGGCCAAGAAGGAAACCACCGTTCAGCGGCCGTTCGTCATCGTCGTGATGGGCGACTCGCTTTCGGACGGCATGTGGGCGAGCCTCTATCGCGGCTATGTGCGCCAGCAGAAGCTCGTGCGCGTCGTGCGCCACGGCGTGAATTCCGCCGGCTTCACCGCCTACAGCTTCGAGACCGATTTCGAGAAGATCGCGGCGCAGGGGCCGATCGACCTTGTCGTCTTCATGGTCGGCGCCAACGACCGCCAGCGCGCGTTCGCGCAGGACAACAGCAAGGAATGGGCCGCGTTCCGCACCGAGAAGTGGCACATGATCTATCGCCAGAACATCCAGCGCTTCCTCGGCCTGGTGCAGCAGAAGAAGGTGCCGCTGATCTGGATCGGCCAGCCGATCATGCGCAAGGAAGACGCGAGCGAAGACGCCAAGATGATGAACGGCATCTACCGCGAGCTCGCCGCCACGCACGGCGCGCTCTTCGTCGACATCTGGGACGTGACCGCGAACAAGGACGGGGAGTACGATCCCTTCCTCGAGGACGAGAAGGGCCGGAAGCGCCGCTTCCGCCACGACGATGGGGTTCATTTTACCGATTTCGGGTACGATCACGTGCTTCGCCACGTAATGAAGGTGGCAAGGGAGAAGCTGCCGCAACTTCAGGCTTTGTGGAGCGTGCCCGGACCATGACGGGGGCGAATTTGTTGGCGCGATCGGCTGCGGTGATATTGGCGGTCGGCGCGCTCGCGCCGGTTTGCCACGCCGAGACGGAGCCCGATCAGCTCCGCATGACGCGCGAAGAGCGCGTGGCGGACCATCAGGACCGCGAGCAGCAGATGCAGAAGCGCATCGCCGAAGCGGAGGCGCGGTATCGCAGCGATGTGGCGCGCGGCCGAAGCCCGCGCGGCGCCATCGTCTCTCTCGGGACCACGCTCGGCGGCGACGCCGACAGCCGCGCCCGGCGCGCGCTGGCGCGGTTCTACACGCTGCTCGATAGTTACGAGCGGAGCGGACGCAGCGGGCGCTTGACCATCCTCCAGATCGGCGACAGCCACACCGCCGGCGACAACTGGACCGGATATCTCCGCGAGCGGCTGCAGCGGCGATTCGGCGACGGCGGCCGCGGCATGCTGGCGCCCGGCAAGCCGTACCGCGATTTCCGCCCCTATCAGCTCCGCGTGGCGCAGACCGGCAATTGGGGCATCTACAGCTACCGCCAATGGGCCGGCACCGGCATCACCTCCTACGCCATCGTCGGCGACAAGAGCAGCGACTCGATCGAGGCTTCGATGCGCGGCCTCAAGAGCTTCGACGAGATCGAGGTCGAGTTCGTGCGCCAGGCGGAGGGCGGCAGCTTCACGATCAATGTCGACGGCCAGGACGTGCGCACGATCTCGGCGCGCGGAACGCACAGCCTCGAGCGCGCTTCGATCCCGCTGCCGCGGCCCGGCTATCACGCCACGCTGACGTTGAAGGGCGACGGGCCGGTGGCGCTGCTCTCGTGGTCGCTGCTCCGGCGCTCCGGCCTCGTGTTCGTGAACCAGGGCGTGCCCGGCGAAACCGTGGGCCTCATCGGCAAGTGGGATGCCGGCATCGCGGCCTGGCAAATCCAGCATCTGAATCCGGCGCTCATCATCGTCGCCTTCGGCACGAATGACGGCTTCGTCAACCGCCTGAAGCCCGAGGAATACGAGGCCGAGTTCCGCGACCGGCTGCAGACGATCCGCAGCATGGCGCCCAACGCCTCGATCGCGGTGGTGACGGCGCCGGGCGCCGACCGGCTGCCCTCCTGGTGCGGGCGCAACCGCGCGCAGCGCGAGCGCCTGCGCTGCCATCCGCTCAGCGCCAACCACGCCGCCAACTACGCCGAGCTGATCGAGAAGAAGAGCCGCGCCCTCTGCTACTGGCACAGCCCGCCGGCGCTCGAGCAGGTGCGCCAGATCCAGCGCCGCGTCGCCCAGCGCCTCGGCGCGCATGTGTGGGATTGGTCCGACGTCACCGGCAAAGATTGCGGCATGGACCGCTGGGCGCGCATGGACCCGCCGCTCACGATCCCCGACCGCGTCCACATGCGGCTCGAGGGCTACGATTTGAGCGGCGAGGCGCTGTACCGCGA